>JAJYSD010000098.1 GCA_021793745.1 Bacillota bacterium | reverse complement strand
GGGATTGGTCACTCGGTATCAGGCGATGTCCGCTTATGTGGAAACCCATCGTGAAACGCTGGAATCGTCCGATCTCAGCGATCCGCCCACCCCTGACGCACTGTCGATCCTGGCCGACCAGGTTCCCCCGGATCGGGACGTTTCGCGCCTGCTGCTCCAGCTCCGGGATGCCGCCGAAGCCGCCGGCGTAAAGTTAAACGCGGTCCGCGTCGCCGATGAGCCGGAGGAATTGGATCGGCTGTTTGATGAAAAGGAGGAGAATGGGAAGCAGTCCGGTTCGAAGAAAGAAAAACCGCCGGAGGAGATGTCTGGGAAGCCGTCGGAGATTCCCCATGTGGAACCGGTTTGGCTGGAGGTTTATCTATCAGCGGAAATCCCCGGGCTGAAGAAGTGGTTCCGTCAACTTCACCGACTGCCCCGGATCGTCTCCGTCCAGGAATGGGAGCATCGGTTGGAAAGTCGGCCGGGATACGGGAATGCCCGAATTCGCCTTCTAACCTATGCGTATCGCGATCCCGAACTGAAGGAGCTCTCGCCGAAGCATCCGCCGGAGATTTCCCGGGAGCCGGGAGATCCCGTCCGGGTCCGCCCCAAAAATGAAAAGAAGGGCCGCTCGTCTCGCCCCTGAATCGGGGAAGGATCTTTCGGTTCTATCGTTTCTATCAAAACATACATAAATAATAGAGGCAGATTGAACAAGGAGACGATGGACCGATGGAGACGAGACGAAATCATGTACCGTCCGCGTTGGGGAAAGAAAAAAATATTTCCGGCGAGGGATATCCGCGAACCGTCCGGAAGAGATCAGCTCCTCCGGTCAATATCCGCATCCAGGCGGCCGGGGGATCCGAACAGCGGGATCGGCAAGAGCGCGATGCGAAAAAGGAAGCGGTGTCGCATCCGGCCGGCGAAGGTCCGGAATGGAAGTCGTCCGCGGGAGGTGAGCGTCACCGGCGGGCCGGATCCTCGGGTTCGGAGATCCATTGGGGTGTGTCGCGTCCCCCCTTTACTGAAAAGCGGTCCAAACGGCCGGGGTTTGCTCAACGGGGGCGTCAGCCGATGGGGATGATGCTTCTATCGGTCGGTGCGGCCCTTGTCTTGGGTGCGATCATGGGATTTTCCATCCTTTCCCTGTTCTTTTCCGACGATCCCGTTCTATCATCCCGATCCATCGATTCTCACCTGGAGCGGAATCCGTCCCCGGGAGGAGAATCGGCTTCCAAGCGACAGGACTTGTTTTCCCTTCCCGATCTGAAGGCGGTGTTGATCCAGGGGGGGAGTTTTACGGAAAAGGAAAGGGCGCAGCAGACGATCCAGTCCCACCGGAGCAAGGGGAGAGCGGCGGTGATGACCGATACTTCTCCCCATCGCATCTTTTGGGGGGTGGCCAACAATCGGGATGATGCCCTGAAACTGTCGGTAACCTATGAAAAGGAAAAAGCGGATGTGTATCTCAAGGATCTGCATGTGAAGGGGGATCAAGTCCGGCTGCCCGAAGGAGCGACTCGGGAGGTGGAGAAGGAGCTCTCCCGGTTCGTAAAGGACGGACATCAAATCTTTCGCAGGTTGGCGGAGTCTACGACCTCCTTTTTGGGAAGCGCTTCTTCCTCCCGTTTTTCCGACCCCACCCATCTGGAAAAGGCGCACCGCCGGATGATGGAGGCCGGCACCCGCTTGGAAAAACAGCTTCCATCCGGTACCCGTTCCCCCTTGCAGGACATGATGATGGCCGCCGATCAGGCCCTTCAGAGTGCGCGGGAAGCGCGCCAAAATCCGAGTGCAGCCCTGGCATGGCAGACACAGGAGGGACTGGTCCGATACGCTTTGGCTTACGAGGCGTTCATTTCTTCGTTAAAATAACCCCTGCTCCCATGCCGGGGATGAGCCGTGCCCTTGACTCGACTTGGAACATGTGTTCTAATAGGCTTGACATCCTTTGGCGTAAGGCGATACACCGCCTATTGCAGCTGGTCGAGGGTGAGGTGAAGGTGGACGGTGCAACCGGAGTTGGTATTGGCTTCTCGCTCTCCGCGGCGCCGGGAGCTTCTCAGCCGGCTGGGCATCGCCTTTTCCGTCCAGCCCGGGGAAGTGGACGAGTCCGGGGTGACAGGGGCGGATCCCGCAGAACTGGTTGAACGACTGGCGCTGACCAAAGCCCTTGATGTGGCCCGGTCCAGGGAAAGGGCGCTGGTAATCGGCGCGGACACCATCGTCGTTTTGGACAGGGAAGTGCTCGGAAAGCCGGCGGATCCCGAGGAAGCGATTGCCATGCTGGAACGGCTGCAGGGCCGGACGCATCAGGTATACAGTGGCTTGGCAGTCGTGGAGGTGGAAGGCAGTTCGCCTGTACGACAGGTCGTCGGCCACCGCGTTACGGCGGTGACAATGCGCCCGATTTCGCGGGAGGAAATCGACTGGTACGTCGGGACCGGTGAGCCGTTGGACAAGGCCGGTGCATACGGCATTCAAGATTTGGGTGTTTTGTTGGTGGACCGGATCGAGGGGTGTTACACCAATGTTGTCGGAATGTCGCTGCCGCTTCTCCTTGAATTGGTGAAGCGGTTGGGCTACTCTCTGGTTCGCGACTTTCGATGGCCGGACGATGAGGCGTGACATCATCGGCTGGACATCCGGGTTTCCTCACGGACCGGCGGCGATGGGGGAGGCTGGGTGTCGTGAATCCCATGGAACAGTTGATGATCCGGGATGTGCCTGAGGAGGAACGGCCGCGGGAACGGCTGATCCAGCTTGGAGCCGAACATTGTTCCAATGCGGAACTGATCGCGATCCTGCTCAGGACCGGAACCTCATCGGAATCGGTGATGACCTTGGCCCATCGGGTTCTGTCCAAAGCGGGGGGAATCCGGGGCCTGACGGACACCACATTGGAGGAGCTCATGGAGATCCGGGGAATCGGGAAGGCCAAAGCCGTGCAGATTTTGGCCGGGATCGAGCTGGGCAGGCGCATCTCCCGCGCGATTCCCGAGGAACGGATGACGATCCGCTTCCCGAGGGATGCGGCGGAGATGGTGATGGACGAGATGCGCTATCTCAACCAGGAGCATTTTGTCTGTCTCTTTCTCGATACCAAAAACCGCGTGATCGACAAGGAGTGCATTTTCATCGGGAGCTTGAACACGTCCGTGGTTCATCCGCGGGAAGTGTTTCGGGAAGCCCTTCGGCGCAGTTCCGCGGGAATGATTTGCGTTCACAATCATCCCAGCGGTGATCCGCACCCGAGCCGGGAGGATATCGATGTGACCTACCGATTATACGAGGCGGGCGAAATCGTCGGTGTGGAACTGGTGGATCACATCATTGTCGGCGACGGCTGTTATTTTAGCCTGAAGGAGAAGGGGCTTTTTCCGGTCGATCCGATCGCGCGGGACCAAAGAGGTTGAGAGGATGACCTGAACCGCCTTCAAGTGAACAGAATCGGGGGAGGGGGAAATCGGGCAATCCGTCGGAGGTTGTCGGATTTCCTTTCTTTTTGGAGCAGTTTGGAACTTTTAGCCGTACGATACCGAGGCACGGGATTCAAGGAGGAAAACGATGGCCTTTGACGAAAGAGTAAGAGACGGGGTGACGGCATATGAGCAATCTGGTCAAGCCGGGCGTGACGATTAAGGGAACCAAGGAAGGTTTGCTGTTTCTGCTTGATGAAACCCGGCCTTTTTCTGCACTCCTGGAGGAGATTCGGCATAAGCTGGAGCACGTTTCCTCTCAAATTTGGGATGGTCCGGACACTCCGGTGATGATCAAGCTGGGACGGAGACAGATCACCCGGGATGAGGAAAAGGAACTGCGCCAGGTTTTTTCTATTCGTAAAAATTTAATTGTTCGTTCCATCGAGGCGGAAGGAATGCCCTACCTCGCCGATTCATCTTCCGGGATCAAGCTGCTCTGCGGCACCATCCGCTCGGGACAGGTGTTGGAGCATCGCGGAGACCTGCTCTTTCTGGGAGACGTCAATCCCGGCGGTTGCATCCGCTCCACCGGAAGCATTTACGTGCTGGGTGCGCTTCGCGGCCTGGCCCATGCGGGAAGCGAGGGGGATGAATCGGTGATCATCGCCGCTTCCGTTTTTCGACCGACCCAGTTGCGCATTGCTGAAGTGATCTCCCGCCCCCCCGACGAATGGGATGAATCGGAAGTGGGCATGCGTTTTGCCTATTTGTTGGATTCGCAGATCGCCGTCGATTCGGTTCACGATTTGGGTCAGCTTCGACCGGAATTGGAGTGGAGGGAGAAACGGTTCAAATCCCTGTAAGGAGGGAGACCAGGTGGGGGAGTCGATCGTCGTCACTTCCGGAAAGGGAGGGGTCGGAAAAACGACCACTTCAGCCAATATCGGTACGGCCTTAGCCCTGGAGGGCAGAAAGGTGTGCCTCGTGGACACGGATATCGGCCTGCGCAATCTGGATGTCCTGTTGGGGCTGGAAAACCGGATCGTTTACGACCTGGTGGATGTGATCGAAGGGAACTGTACCCACCAACAGGCGCTGATCAAGGATAAACGCTGTGATACGCTCTTTCTCATACCGGCGGCGCAATCCAAGGATAAGTCCGCCGTCTCCTCCCAACAGCTGCGAGATTTGATCGCGGAATTGAAGGAGGAGTTTGATTACGTCATCATCGATTGCCCGGCGGGGATCGAGCTGGGATTTAAAAATGCCGTGGTCGGAGCGGATCAGGCGATCGTCGTGACGACGCCGGAAAATACCGCCGTTCGGGATGCGGATCGAGTGATCGGGCTCCTGGAAAAGGAGGATGTCGGCAAGCCCAAGCTGATCGTCAACCGTTACCGTCCGCAACTCGTCAAGGACGGCGGAATGATGAAGGTGGACGATGTGGTGAATATCCTGGCCATCGATCTGCTCGGAGTGGTTCCCGACGATGAATCCATCATCCGCGCCGGGAGTCAAGGGGAGCCCGCCGTCTTTGAAGCCAAGTGCCCCGCCGGACGGGCCTATCGCAATGTCGCCCGGCGCATCCAAGGGGAGGTCGTTCCCCTGCTTCCGCTGGAGAAGCGGGGCGGATTTTTTTTCAAATTGAAGAGCTGGCTCGGCATACGGTGATTCCCCTCCATACATAGCGGACTGCCCCCTCGCATATTTGGTTGAGACAAGTCATATGTTGATACCGAGAAAAAGCTTGGCCACAGGGGGCGGGTGACAAAGATGCGAGAATGGGGCCAAGGAATCCGGAAGCGCCGGCGGAGACAGGTTCGGGCGATCCGCGAAGGCAGTCCGTACTACGGCGGCGGCTCCCGATGGAAGGAATCGGAATGGGAAGGATTCACGGGCTGGGACGCAAAACCGTGGAATCGTCCCGGGCCGTGGAACAAAAAAGCCAAACGAAAGGAAAACCGCTTCTTCATTCAGCTGTTTTGCTCCTTTCTCCTCCTGACCTTCACCTATTTGATCTTTCAGTCCGAAACGCCGGTGGGGCATCAGGCGCAGGATTGGGTCGTCCAGGTGATGGAACGGGACTTTCATTTTGCCGGGGTCTCCGAATGGTATGAGCGACATTTTGCCGGCAGTTCGTCGCTCCTTCCCGTTTTCAAGCCGAAGTCGGAGAGGGAAGCGGGTGAGTCGCCTTCCTGGACCGCGCCGGTTCAGGGGGAGGTGGTCCGTCCCTTTAGCCGCGACGGCCGGGGGATTGTGATCGGTACAAGCAGCCCGGGACCCGTTTCCGCTCCTGCCGAGGGCCTGGTCGTGTTTGCCGGCGATCGGGAAGGGTTGGGGAAGACGGTGATCATCCGTCATCCCGGGGGGAAGGAAACCTGGTATGGCTGGCTGGACAAGATCCAGGTGAAAGCCGATGACTGGGTGAGGAAAGGTCAGCCGATCGCTTCCATCGGGGA
>JAJYSD010000097.1 GCA_021793745.1 Bacillota bacterium | reverse complement strand
CCTCAATCTGGCTCGACACATCCAGGAGTCCCTTGAGGACGAGGCGAAGCCGGATTCGGAATACGTGTCCACCCTTTTGCGGGTTACCGAGCTGTTCGACGTGCATTCGATCATCCTCGGTCCGGATAAATCCGCCCGCTCCTTGAACGGTTCGCCGGGGTCCCCGGAGATCCCCTGGCAGGCGATTTTGAAGGAGACGGAAATTGAGCGGGTGTACCAGGGGAAAGAAGTGGTGCTGAGGGGACGGGTGCAGGTGGGGGGAAAGGAGGAGGCCTTTCCCCTTTTTAAGGACGAGATCCTGTTGGTGGCGGTCCCGTTGAAGTCGGACGGCGACGTGACTGGTGCCGTCGTCCTTTATCGGGAGCACGATCACTTGACGGAGACGGACATCAAGCGGTGGATCGTCTACTCCGCTTTGATCAGCATTTTTTTGACAACCATCTTTGCCTTCTTCCTTTCCACCCGCATCACCCAGCCCCTCATCCAGATGAAACGGGCGGCGGAGAAGATGGCCCAGGGTCATTTTTCCATCCGGCTTCCCATTCGGCAGCACGAGCGGGATGAGATCGGCGATCTGGCCATCAGTTTTAACCGGATGGCGGAGCAGCTCCACGAGTCGGTGGAGGCGTTGTCCCACGAAAAGGAGCAGCTGGCCAGCATCCTGCGCAGCATGGTGGACGGGGTGATCACGATGGACGCCGAGGGAAACATCATCGTGGTCAACCCCCCGGCGGAGCGCTTGCTGGCCTCCTGGTCCGACGAGGAGGAAAATGGCAGTCTGCCGACTCCCCTCCGGGAGATTTTTCAGACGGTGGTGAAGGACGAGAGGGATTACTCGGCAGATATCACCCTCCACGGACGCACCTGGGCCGTGGTGATGGCTCCCCTGTACGCGGGAAATCAGGTGAGGGGAGCGGTGGCCGTTCTCCGGGATGTGACGGAGGAACGGCGGCTGGATAAGCTGCGGAAGGATTTCGTGGCCAATGTCTCCCATGAGTTGCGAACCCCCCTCTCCATGCTGCAGGGGTACAGCGAAGCGCTGCTGGATGACATTGCCCAGTCCCCTGAAATGAGGGAGGAGCTGGCCCGGGTGATTCACGACGAATCCCTGCGGATGGGTCGGCTGGTGAGGGATTTGCTGGATCTGGCCCGGATGGAGTCGGGACACATTGCCATCGAACGGATGCAGGTGAGTGTTCCGGAGCTGATCGAGCGGGTGGTCCGCAAGTTTCAGGGGATCGCCCAGGAACAGCAGGTGAGCCTGAAGTGGGAGGTCCAGCCCGATTTGCCGAAGGTTTATTGGGATGAAGATAAAGTGGAGCAAGTGTTGACCAATCTGGTGGACAATGCGATCCGACACACTCCCGAAGGCGGGGAGGTGTGGCTCGGGGCATCCCCCAGCAATGGCGGGAAAGTTTCCCTGACGGTGCGGGATACGGGAAGCGGTATCCCCGAAGAGGATCTCCCCTTTATCTTCGAGCGCTTTTACAAGGCGGACAAGGCGCGGACCCGAGGACAGTCGGGAACCGGGTTGGGACTGGCGATCGTCAAACACATGGTGGAAGCCCACGGCGGAACGGTTTCGGTGGATAGCCGACTCGGGGAGGGCACCACATTTACGGTGAAACTGCCCGTGGGCGAAGACCAGGGGAAATAGAAAAGGGCCTCGCAGGAGGCCCTTGATTTATGGACAGACCGGGAGGATGCTTTTCGCCGGGTGCCTAGCCACCCGCGGAGCCCGGCGGAAAGTCGCCTCCCGCGATTCCTCGGTGTCGGGTTCATGGAAGGGCCGGAAGGCCCTTTTCGGTTTTTCAAAGTTATTTCTGCATTTCCGGCGGAACCTGCGGCCGCATGATGATTTGGTTGTAGATGACCCCGGCAGGAGCCGAAACCATTTGCCAGACGGTCTCCGCCACTTGTTCGGGTTTGAGGGCGTAGGGTTTCGCCGCGCCGAACTCCGTCAAAATCGATCCGGGGCAGAGGGTGCAGACCTTTACTTCATGGGGCTTCAGTTCCTGGGTCAAAACATCCGACAGGGCCATCAACCCGAATTTGGAAGCGCAATAGCCTCCGCCGCCGGGAAAGGTGACGGTACCGGCCACGCTGGAAATGTTGACGATGTGCCCTTTCTGCCGGATGAGATGGGGGATGGCATATTTGCAGGCCAGGAAGGCGCCCTTCAGATTGACGGCCATCATTTCGTCCCAATCCTCTTCGGACAGTTCGTGGACCTTGCCGAAACGGCCCAGTCCGGCGTTGTTCACCAAAATGTCAATGCGGCCGAAGTGTTCGAGGGCCGTGTCGATCACACGCTTCACTTGCTGGCTTTGGGTGACGTCGCAGGGAACGGGGAGGATGCGGTCGGGATCCGATTCGGCCACCTGTCTCAGTTTGTCTTCGGTGCGGGCACAGGCGACCACCCGGATTCCCTCACGGGCGAAGCGGCGGGCGATCGCCGCCCCCAATCCCTTGCTGGCTCCCGTTACGACAGCTACCCGTTCGTCCGTTGCGCTCATCTAGACCCTCCCTTTCCGTTGAACCTTGCACCAGGATCTTATCACGAGGGAAGGCTTTCGTCCAGCTGCGGACGCTCCCCTCCTGGCGCTTAAGCCGCGCGCCGTTATAGATCGATCTCTTTGACGGTTTCGATATCCCCCAGTTGAGCCAGGCTTTGGCGAACTGCCGGCGGAACCGGTTTGTCGACCGACAGCATCATGATCGCCTGGCCACCCACATCCCGACGCCCCACTTGCATGGTGGCGATATTGATATCGTGTTTCCCCAACAGGGTTCCTACCCGTCCGATGGCTCCGGGTTGGTCCCGGTGTTGAATCAAAAGCAGATGCCCCCGGGGGAGAACATCGACGGGATAGCCGTCGATGTTGACTATGCGGGCCCCCAACCCGTTCAACAGGGTGCCGGCGACGGTGCGCCGCTGGCGGTCGGTGACGACTTCGACGGTGATCAGGTTGGTGAAGCCCCGAAGGTCGGAGACTTTCTGTTCCGTCACCCGGATTCCCCGTTCCTTGGCTAGAAGGGTGGCGTTGACATCGTTGACATCGGACAGATAGGTGGAAAGGGCCCCCTTGAGGATGGTTCGGGTCAATGGGGACGTGTCGAAGTCGGTCAATTCCCCGGAATAGGTGACGGTGACGGAGTCGAGGGCTCCCTGGGCGGCCTGCAGGGCAAACCGCCCCAGATTTTCCGCCAGGGATTGATAGGGTCTCAGTTTTTCCTGCAACTCCGGCGGAATCGAAGGCAGATTGACCGCATTTTTGAAGGGTTCGCCCCGCAGAATGTGGAGCACCTCCACACATACGTCGACGGCGACGTGCTCCTGGGCTTCCCGGGTGGAGGCGCCCAGATGGGGAGTGGCGATCACTTGGGGCAGTTGAAGGAGCGGATGATCCCCCGGAGGTTCCGTTTCAAAGACGTCGATGGCGGCGCCGGCCACCTTGCCGGTTTGGATCGCCTCCAAGAGGGCTTCTTCATCGATGATGCCACCCCGGGCGCAATTCAAGATTCGGACACCCGGCTTCATTCGCGCAAAGGCTTGTCTGTCGAGCAGATGTCGCGTCTCCCGGGTGAGGGGTGTATGGACGGTGATGAAATCGGAGGTTTGAATCACTTCATCCAGGGTGGCCTGCCGAATCCCGATTTTTTCAGCCCGGTTCCGGGTCAGGTAAGGATCGTAGGCGATCACCTCCATATGGAAGGCCTTGGCCCGCTTGGCCACCTCTGCGCCAATTCTGCCCAGGCCGATGATGCCCAGGGTTTTATCCCTGAGCTCGACGCCGACAAAGCGCTTGCGATCCCACTCCCCCCGGAGGAGGGACCGGTAGGCCTGGGGAATGTTCCGGGCGAGGGCGATCAGCATGGCGAAGGTGTGTTCCGCGGTGGAAATGGTGTTTCCGTCCGGCGCATTGATGACGATAATCCCCCTGCCGGTGGCGGCATGGACGTCAATATTGTCCACCCCCACGCCGGCCCGAGCGATCACCTTCAGCCGTTTGGCGGCTCTGATCACCTCCGGGGTGACCTGGGTCTGGCTGCGAACCAACAGGGCATCGGCATCTTCGATTTCCCGAAGCAGTTCTTCCGTCGACAGATCCGTTTTTTCCACGATTTGGACATCGTCGGCGCGACGAAGGATTTCAGTGCCCTGGGGGCTCAGGGGATCGGTGATCAGCACTTTAAACACGGCTCCACACCTCCTCTGCGGCTCCGACGGCGGCGCCCCATTGGACGGGTATCCCCAGGCGGTGCAGGGCGGTTTCCGTGGCGGATAGAAGCGTTAAGATGTCCAGCGGATCGCAGTAGCCCATGTGGCCGATCCGGAAGATTTTTCCCTTTAGGTATTGCTGCCCGCTTGCGACGATCACGCCGAGCCGGTGCAGCTCCTGCTGCAGGGCGGAAACATCCAGGTCATCCCCGCCCCGAACGGCGGTCACCGTGGGGGAGGCGACGGCGTCTTCCGTGAGCAGCGGAAGTTCCAGGGCCCGGATCCCGGCGCGGGTCATCTCCATCAACAGGCGATGGCGGGCGAAGATGTTTTCCAGCCCTTCTTCTTCGATCATATCGAGGACCGCTTCCAGCCCGAACAGGTGGGCGATGCCCGGAGTGTAGGGGGTGGTCTCTTTCTGCAGCTGTTCCCGATAAGTCCGAAGATCCAGGTAGAACCGGGGTCCCTCCGTCTGCCGGATGACCTCCCAGGCCCGGGAGCTGACGGCGACGAAGGCCATGCCGGGAGGGAGCATCAAGGCCTTTTGCGATCCGGTGACGAGGATGTCGATCCCCCATTCGTCCATGGCGCAGGGGACTCCCCCCAAACTGCTGACGCCGTCGACGATGATCAGGGCGTCGGTACGATCCCGGATCACGCTTGCCAGGTCTCGGATGGGATTGAGCACACCGGTGGATGTTTCGCAATGGGTCAGGAAAACGGCCTTCACCTGGGGGCGATCGGCGAGGAAGCGGGAAAGCCGGTCGGGGGAGCAGGCTTCTCCCCAGGGAATGTCCAGGCGGTGTACCCGGGCTCCGAAGCGGTCGGCGATTTGAGCAAAGCGATCGCCGAAGGCGCCGGTCACCACCACCGCCACTTCTTCCTCGGGGGCTACGGCATTGGAGACGGCGGCCTCCAGGGCGGAAGTGCCGCTGCCGGTGATGATCAGGATATCTTCCCGTGTTCCAAACACCTTGCGGAGTCTTCGGCTTCCGTCCAATACGAGCCGGCTGCATTCGGCGCTGCGGTGGCCGATCATCGGTCGGTTCATGGCGTGCTGAACCCGGGGCGGTACGGGTGTCGGACCAGGGATGCGCAGATGGAATTTTTCATCCAATCGCATTGTTTCTCTCCCTCCCCAGTAGATTTTTATAGCAAAAGACCTCTCATCGCACACCTGCCGCGGGGCAGGTGAGGGACGAGAGGTCTCGTGGTGCCACCCTCAATTTGTCGCAGACTCGCGTCGGCGACCTCGGCGGGTCGATGACCCTGGGAGATAACGGTCCCACCGATTCGATTTACTTCACCTCCGGTGAAGGAGGGGTTCAATCGAACACTCCGGAGTGCTCCGCATCAGTCGAACCACCGGTTTCCACCGACCACCGGCTCTCTGAGGGTCCGGTCTGATACTTGGCTCCATCATCGCTTTTACGGTTTGCTCGGCTAAAGTTTGATATTTACTGTAGCACGGGTTTTTGACCCTGTCAATATTCCCTTATCGAACTTGCGCGTTGGTGCGGGACGCTTCATACCGCTTAATGCAATCCTGGTAAAGTTGTTTGGCGAATTGGGCATCCTTCCATCCTTTAATGATCGTTTTCTTGTTTTCCAGGTCCTTGTACACCTGGAAGAAGTGTTCGATTTCCTTGAGCACATGGGGTGCCACGT
>JAJYSD010000096.1 GCA_021793745.1 Bacillota bacterium | reverse complement strand
CGATCTGGGAACCACCAACTCATGCGTCGCTTTCATGGAAGGGGATGAAGCGGTTGTCATCCCCAATGCGGAAGGGGGACGGACCACCCCCTCCGTTGTCGGGTTTTCGAAAAGCGGTGAGCGCCTCGTCGGGGAGGCGGCCAAGCGGCAGGCGATCACCAACCCGGATAAGACGATCATTTCCATCAAGCGGCATATGGGTACCGATTATAAAGTGAAGATCGACGAAAAGGAGTACACGCCGCAGGAAATTTCTGCCATGATCCTGCGGAAGCTGAAGTCCGACGCCGAAGCCTACCTGGGCGAAAAGGTGACCCAGGCGGTCATTACGGTTCCCGCCTACTTCAACGACAGCCAGCGGCAAGCGACCAAAGATGCCGGTCGGATCGCCGGATTGGAAGTGCTCCGGATCATCAACGAGCCCACTGCAGCGGCCTTGGCCTACGGGATGGATAAGGAGGACGATCAGACCATCCTGGTGTTTGACCTGGGTGGCGGGACCTTCGACGTCTCCATCCTGGAGCTGGGGGACGGCCTGTTCGAGGTGAAGGCCACCAGCGGGAACAACAAGCTCGGTGGGGATGATTTCGACCAGGCGATTATCGATTATCTGGTGGCGGAATTTAAGAAGGAGCACGGCATCGACCTCACCGGCGACAACATGGCGATGCAGCGGCTCAAAGACGCGGCAGAGAAGGCGAAAAAAGACTTGTCCGGCGTGTTGAGCACCACCATCTCCCTGCCTTTCCTCTCGGCCGACGAGACCGGTCCGAAACACCTGGAGGTGACCCTGACCCGGGCCAAGTTTAACGAGCTGACCGCCGATCTGGTGGAGAAGACGATGGAGCCCACCCGCCAGGCCTTGAAGGATGCGGGATTGGAGCCGCACCAGATCGACAAGGTGATCCTCGTCGGCGGTTCGACCCGGATTCCGGCGGTGCAGGAAGCGATTAAGAATCTGATCGGCAAGGAGCCGAGCAAAGGGGTCAACCCGGATGAAGTGGTGGCCATGGGAGCGGCCATTCAGGGCGGCGTCCTCGCCGGTGAAGTGAAGGATGTGGTTCTGCTCGATGTGACGCCCCTTTCTCTGGGAATTGAAACCCTCGGCGGCGTGTTTACCAAGCTGATCGAGCGGAACACCACCATCCCGACCGAAAAAACGCAGATTTTCTCCACCGCAGCGGACAACCAGACGGTGGTGGACATCCACGTTCTGCAGGGCGAGCGGCCGATGGCCAAGGATAACAAATCCCTCGGTCAATTCCAGCTTCACGGCATTCCGCCGGCCCCCCGCGGTGTGCCCCAGATCGAGGTGACCTTCAAGATCGATGCCAACGGGATCGTCAATGTGTCGGCCAAGGATAAGGCGACGGGCAAGAGCCAGGCGATCACCATCGAGTCCTCCAGCGGCTTGTCCGAAGAGGAGATCCAGCAGATGATCAAGGAAGCCGAAGAACACGCCGAAGAGGACCGCAAGAAGAAGGAAGAGGTGGAACTTCGCAACCGGGCGGATCAGCTGATGTTCACCGCGGACAAAACCCTCAAGGATTTGGGGGACAAGGTGGAACAGGCCGATAAAGATCAGGTGAACGAGGCGAAGGAAAAAGTGAAGAAGGCCCTCGAGGGGAAAGATCTGGAGGAGATCAAAAAGGCATCGGATGATCTGGAGCAGAAGGTTCAGCAATTGGCGGTGAAACTGTATCAGCAGCAGGCCGCCCAGCAGGCTCAGACGGCCGATTCGGAAAATGCCACCGATGAATCCAAGGGGGACAAGGACAACGTCGTGGACGCCGAATACGAAGTCGTGGACGATAAAAAGGAAGAGGACAAGTAACCGTTCTTACCGGACAAAGCCGGAAAGGCTTTCCGGCTTTGCATTTTTCATACCGGTACACCCTATGGATGCGGCGGAGTCCATGGACAGCAAGCGGGGGGCGCTTTCACCCTTCTTCACTTCCGGGCGAAGCGCCTCCCTCCCGGCCCCCGATCAGCCCCGAAGCGTTCTTCTGGCCCTAGCGGGCCAATATGAGAAGGAGGTGACCCCGTGGGCAAACGCGATTACTATGAAGTGCTGGGTGTGAGTCGGACCGCTTCCGCAGAAGAGATCCGCAAGGCATATCGCAAGCTGGCTCGCAAATACCACCCGGACGTGAACAAGGAGCCGGATGCCGAGGAAAAGTTTAAGGAAGTGAAGGAAGCCTACGAGGTGTTGAGCGATCCGCAAAAACGCTCCAACTATGACCGATTCGGCCATGCGGATCCCGGGCAAGCTGCCGGAGCGGGAGGCGGTTTCGGCGGATTTGGTGGAGCGGGTGCCGATTTCAGTTTCGGTGACATCTTCGACATGTTTTTTGGAGGGGGACGGCGAAATCCCCACGCCCCCCGTCAGGGTGCCGATATGGAAATCCACATGGAAGTGGAGTTTAAGGATGCCGTCTTCGGCAAGGAGACCGACATCTTCGTCCCCCGGACCGAAACATGTTCCACCTGTGGAGGTAGCGGGGCCAAACCGGGCACCCAACCGGAACGCTGTTCGCTGTGTCGTGGAACCGGTCAGGCGGAAACCGTTCAAAACACGCCCTTCGGCCGCATCGTCAACCGGCGGATCTGTCAACAGTGCGGCGGTCAGGGGCGGATCATCCGGGAAAAATGCTCCACCTGCGGGGGATCGGGTAAACAGAAGCATCGGAGGAAGATTCACATCAAAATTCCTCCGGGGATTCACGATGGAGCCCAACTGCGAGTCAGCGGTGAAGGGGAACCGGGAATCAACGGGGGACCTCCGGGTGACCTGTATATCCACATCCGCGTGAAGCCCCATGAGCTGTTCAGGCGGGAAGGGGACGACATCGTCAGTGTCCTGCCGATCACCTTTGTGCAGGCGGCCCTGGGCGATGAAGTGATCGTTCCCACCCTGGACGGACGGGCAAAGCTGAAAATCCCGCCCGGTACCCAGACCGGGACGGAATTCCGCTTGCGAGGGAAGGGAGTTCCCCGGCTTCGCGGCTACGGTCAAGGGGATCAGCGTGTCAAGGTACGCGTGGTCACCCCCACCCGCCTCACCGAGAAACAGAAGGAAGTGCTGCGGGAGTTCGGCCGGTTGAGCGGGGATTACATTCAGGAACAATCCGAGGAAACCTTTTTCAACAAGATGAAGAAGGCCTTCATGGGAGAATGAAACCTTCGATGGCGGGAGCAATTCACTGGGACAGATGGAACATCTTTGTCTTCGCGGGCTTCGGCCCGCTTTTTTCTTGGGAGGTGTCGGTTTGAACTGGTTGGAAATCCGCGTCCACACCAGCTCGGAAGCGGTGGAGGCGGTCAGTTCGCTTCTATTGGAAATGGGTGCGGGAGGAACGGCGATCGATGATCCGGAAGTCTTGACCCGCACCTGGGCGAATCCCTTCGGTGAAGTCGTCGAACTGGACCGGCGGGATTATCCGGAAGAAGGTGCCGTGGTGAAGGGTTATTTTCCCGGGTCGGCGTCCCAAAGGGTGTTGATGGAGCGCATCCGGGGCCGATTGGCCAAGCTGCCGGAATACGGTCTGGATCCGGGGCCGGCGGCGGTCTCCTGCCGCATCGTCGCCGAGGAGTCCTGGGAGAGCGCCTGGAAACGGTACTATAAGCCCGTTCGGGTAACGGATCGCCTTACGGTGAGTCCCGTTTGGGAGTCGCTGGAGCCGAAACAGGGGGAGACGGTGATATGGCTGGATCCGGGAATGGCCTTCGGCACGGGAACCCACGCCACCACGAAAATGTGTCTCCGCCTGTTGGAGCAATGCCTTCGTCCCGGAGATCAGGTGATCGATGTCGGTTGCGGCAGCGGGATCTTGAGTATCGCGGCTGCCAAGCTGGGAGCCGGATCCGTATTGGCCGTCGATCTGGATGAGGTGGCCGTCCAAAAGGCCCGGGAGAACGTGAGCCTAAACGGTGTTGAGGACCGGGTTTCCGTCCGAAACGGGGATTTGCTGACGGGGGTGTCGGCAGGAAGCGATTTGATTCTGGCCAACCTGTTGGCTCCCATCGTAATTCGCCTTGCCCGGGACGCCCACCGGGTGCTTCATCCAGGCGGGCGCCTGATCGCCTCGGGAATCGTCGCCGACCAGATCCAGCGTGTCCAGGAAGCCTTGACCCATGCGGGATTGCAGACGGTGGAAACCATTGGCGAAGGGGACTGGGTGGCGCTGGTGGCAAAAAGGTGATAAAATATACCTTCAGCATGAAAGTCGGTCCGACGGGTCGGTCATGCGGAGGGGGCGGGGATGCAGCGGTACTTCATTTCTTCGGAACAGATCCAGGGAGAACGGTTCAGCATTCAAGGAGAGGATATTCACCACATCCGGCGCGTTATGCGCTTCCGCCCCGGCGATCAAATCGTCGCCTGTGACGGTGAGGGGACGGATTATGTGGGCGAATTGATCGAAGTGGCCGAAGATGCGGTGATCTGCCGCATCCTTCGGCGGGAGCCGTCGACGGGTGAGCCGGGACTCCGGGTTACATTGGCCCAGTCCCTGCCCAAGGGAGACAAATGGGAGTGGGTGTTGCAGAAGGGAACGGAGCTGGGAGCCTCCTCCTTTTTGCCCTTCACCTCCCGTCGAACCGTGGTGAAATGGGATCGGGCCAAGGCGGAAAAGCGCCGTCAGCGATGGAAACGAATTCTCAAGGAGGCGGCGGAGCAATCCCACCGCGGCCGAATCCCGCAGGTTTCTGCCGTGACCGACTGGAGCGGGTTGCTCGATGCGATCCAGGAGGCGGATTTGGCACTCATCGCCTATGAGGGAGGCGGGGAGCCGCTTTCCGCCGCCCTGTCACGGCAAGGGGCCTCACACCTCCTCTTGATCGTTGGGCCGGAGGGGGGATGGGAGGAAGAGGAGGTCCGCCAGGCCCGGGAAGCCGGGGCGGTTCCGGTCAGTTTGGGTCCGCGGATTTTGCGGACGGAGACAGCGGCGGTTACGATGCTTGCCTGTGCGATGTATGCAAACGGTGAAATGGGAGGTGAAACCCGATGAATACCGTGGCTTTCCACACCTTGGGCTGCAAGGTGAATGCCTACGAGACGGAAGCGATTTGGCAGATGTTTAAGCGAGCCGGTTATGAACGGGTGGATTTTGATAAGAAGGCGGACGTTTATGTCATCAATACCTGTACCGTGACCAACACCGGTGACAAAAAGAGCCGCCAGGTGATTCGCCGGGCGATCCGGCGCAACCCGGATGCCGTCGTCGCCGTCACCGGGTGCTATGCCCAGACCTCGCCGGGAGAGGTGATGGAGATCCCCGGCGTTGATATCATCGTCGGCACCCAGGGTCGCGACCGGCTGTTGGAATATGTGCAACAGTACCAGCGGGAGCGGCAGCCGATCAATGCGGTGAAGAACATCATGAAAACCCGGGAATTTGAGGAGCTGGATGTTCCCACCTTTTCCGACCGGACGCGGGCGTCCCTCAAGATCCAGGAAGGTTGCAACAACTTCTGCACCTTCTGCATCATTCCCTGGGCCCGGGGACTCCTTCGCAGCCGCAAGCCGGAAAATGTGTTGAAACAGGCCCGCCAGCTGGTGGAGGCCGGGTACAAGGAAATCGTCCTTACCGGAATCCATACCGGCGGTTACGGCGAAGACTTGGAAGATTACAGTCTGGCCGATCTGCTGTGGGACCTGGACAAGATCGAAGGGCTGAAACGGGTCCGGATCAGCTCCATCGAGGCGAGCCAGATCGACGACCGGATCCTGGAGGTCCTCAACACGTCGGAGAAAATGTGCCGTCACCTGCACATTCCCCTTCAGGCGGGGGACGATGAGGTCCTGAAACGGATGCGGCGCAAGTACACGGTGGACGAATACCGGGAGAAGATCGCAGGGATCCGCAAGGCGATGCCGCAGGTGGCGATCACCACCGATGTG
>JAJYSD010000095.1 GCA_021793745.1 Bacillota bacterium | reverse complement strand
AGCGATCCTTTCGGATCGCTTTTTTTTTATCTTTTCCATTTTTTCGGGTGAAAAATTTGTATAATCAAGCTAGCCACCCTTTTTGGAAGGGCACCTTTTTGGGGAAAGATCCTTTTTCCCCGGGAGTGTGGTCCTGGATTTTGTCGCATCCGTTTGGGGCGAAAATGATCATCTTCGTTGTCGGGGGAGAGGATGCCGGTGATTCGGGAATTGACCAAGAAAGAAGAGTGGATCGACGCTTTTCCGCTCATGAAGGAGCTGCGTCCCCATCTGGATCTGGATACCTACCTGTCGCTGCTGGATGAGATGCGCCCCCGGGGTTACCGATTGTTCGCCCTGGAGGAGGACGGGCTGCGTGGCACTGGCGGGTGTGGCGGTGGGGACCAATTTTTACAACGGCCGCCATCTCTTCATTTACGATTTGGTGACAAGGGCTGAGGAGCGATCCAAAGGCTACGGCGCCGAACTGGTCCGCTACCTCGAAACGTTTGCCCGGGCTCAGGGCTGTCGTTTGGTGGAGCTGACATCGGGGGTTCAGCGGGAGGATGCCCACCGCTTCTATGAGAAGATGGGCTATGCGAGGAACAGCTGGGTGTTCAGAAAGGGGCTTTCCCCGTAAAGGAGATGCCGAAGGGGGATGTGATCGATGGAGATGCAACAACGGGTATCAACCCTGCCCGATGGGCGAAGGCTGATCCTTCGGCGGGCCGTTCCGGAGGATGCGGAGGAAACCATCGCCTTTGTTCAGAAAATCATCGGCGAGTCCGATTATCTGATGCTGGAACCGGGGGAATTTCGTCCGTCATTGGGCGAACAGCGCGAGTTGCTGGAACGATACGCCCGATCCGACGGCCATCTGTATTTGATCGCCGAGGTGGACGGAGAGATCGTCGGCATCCTCCACTTTCAGCCGGGGAAGCGGAACCGCAACGCTCACGCCGGCGAATTTGGGATGAGCGTCCGCAAAAAGTTTTGGGGGATGTCGATCGGGAGGCTGTTGCTCCAGTTCCTGCTTCAATGGGCCCGTCAAACCGGCAAGATTCGAAAGATCAATCTGCGAGTTCGGGTGGACAACGACCGGGCGATCCGGTTGTACCGATCCCTCGGCTTTCAAGTGGAGGGAACCATAACCCGGGAGTTTTACATCGGTGGCAAATTTTACGACGCCCACTGGATGGGCATCCAGCTGGACTGAACCGGGGAATGAATCGGCGTTTTGGCGTACAGGATACCCCCTAGGAGCTCGTAGGGTGCTCGATCGGTTGCACCAGGGCAAAATCTGATGAGGAGGGGGATCGATGATGCCGACAAAAGGAAATCGAAAACAAGAACCGACCGTCGCACCGGGGATGGACGACCGGGAAGCGCTGGAACAGCGGGCGTCCGAGGAAGAGATCGAGGAAGGGGAGTACACGGAAGTCACTGCGCTGCGGTGGGATGAGGCGGACCCGTCGTAAGCGGCAAACCGGGAAGAGGTTTTTAGCCCGCGCTTTGGCAGGTTGTGGGCAGCGGGTCGGAGGGGGCCGGTTATCGCCGAGCGCCCCGGCTTTGTGGTTTCCTTTCCCGCTTCCGGCGGCTTTTCAGGGTTTTCGGTACCCTGCTCTTTTGGAGATACACCGTCCGCCTTTTCGTTGTGTTATGCTGAAAGGGCGCCTCACGGGTGGAGAGCGCCTTCTTGCATTGGAATTGTTGATGGAGAGGTTTTGGGAAACGGGTGGGAAATGGGCGGAGCTCTCTTTCGCCCTCGGCTTCACTCACCGAAAAAATTGGGCGGAAAGGTGTGGACAGGGTTGAAGGAAGTATCGGCGGGCGGAGTCGTTTTTCGCCAAAGGGAGGGCCGGACGGAGATCTTGCTCATCGAGGATCGGTATTCCCGGTGGACGCTCCCCAAGGGAAAGCGGGAGAAGGGGGAAACGAATGAGGCGACGGCCCTGAGGGAAATCCGGGAAGAAACCGGCATTTCGGGGCGGATCCTTCGTCCGTTGACGACGGTTCATTACCGCTATTTTCACCCGGATTTCGGGGACGTGGAAAAGGAAGTGCATTATTATCTGGTGGAGGCGACCGATGAAACATTAAACCCCGCCTTGTCCGAAATTCGCGGGGCCCGGTGGTTTTCTCCGGAGGAGGCGTGGCAGCGTCTGCAAAAGGAAGGATATGACAACAACTGCGCCGTGATCGAGGCGGCTTTCCGGCACCTCGGCCTTTCCGCAGGTGAATCGTGATGGGTTATTTCACTCATTGGGAGGGAGAACCATGAAGGCATCCAATCTCGCATCGATGATCGATCACACGCTGTTGAAACCGGACGGGACGGCGAAGGATATTGACCGCCTTTGCCAGGAGGCATTGCAATTCGGGTTTGGCGCAGTCTGCGTCAATCCCTGGTGGGTGTCCCGGGCGGCAGAACAGTTGAAGGAATCGAGCGTCGAGGTCTGCACCGTTGTGGGATTTCCGCTCGGCGCTACGACCACGGAGGCAAAGGTGGCCGAGACCAAACAAGCGATTGCCGACGGGGCTTCGGAGATCGATATGGTGATCAACATCGGCGCCTTCAAGTCGAGAGACGACAGGGGGGTGGAGGAGGATATCCGGGCGGTGGTCCGTGCGGCAGCGGGGCGCACGGTCAAGGTGATCCTGGAGACCGGATTGCTCGCGGAGGAAGAGATTCAGCGGGCTTGTGAACTGGCCAAGGCGGCCGGAGCTCACTTTGTCAAGACTTCCACGGGTTTCGGACCCGGCGGGGCGACGGTGGAAGCGGTCCGTCTCATGCGAGGCACCGTGGGCCCGGAGATGGGCGTGAAAGCCTCCGGCGGGGTCCGCACCCTGGCTGCGGCGAAGAAAATGATATCCGCCGGGGCGAACCGCATCGGCACCAGTTCCGGCGTCGCCATCATGGAGGAGTGCCAGTCCGACGGGTAAGGGCGGTCAACTCCGGGAAGGGAGATCGAGTCACTTCTTTCGGCTGATCCGCCAAATGATCACCCCATCCGGGACGAGGGTTGTGACCAATTGGGCAAAGGGGCGGACAAAGGGCAGGGCGAGCAGGGAACAGGCGATGTTGAACAGGGTTTGCACATGGGCCACCTGGGCGGCCAGATCGCTTTCCAACAGGCGGGCGACGTCAGCGATCCACAGGGTGATCGGGGCGAAGAGGAGGACGCCGGCGATATTCAGAATCAGGTGGGCGACGGCGACCTGTTTGGCGGCTCGTCCTGTCCCGATGGCGGCGATCAGGCCGGTGACGCACGTTCCCACATTGCTGCCGAGGACAATCCCGATGGCGACGGGCAGGGATAACAGCCCTGAGGCGTAAAATCCCATGGTCATGGCGACGGTGGCGCTGCTGCTCTGGATGACCGCCGTAAGCAAAGCGCCGGCGGCGATGCCCGTCCAAACCGGATCCCCTCCCGGCTCCAAAATCCAGGTGATCCATCCCCGCTCCTTCAAGGGAATGGATAACCATTGCATCGCCTCCATACCGAGAAAGATGCAGCCGAATCCGGCGACGGCGAGTCCGGTCCCCTTCAATCCCTTCCAGGGCAACAGATGCATCAATCCCCCGGCCAAGAGCATGGGAACGGCGAAGTCCTCGATATTGAGGGCGAGGATCTCGGTGGTGATCGTCGTTCCGATATTGGTGCCCAGGATGATGCCGATGGTCTGGGGAAAGGCGAGGATCCCCGCGTCCACCAGACCGATCGATAGGACGGTGACCGCACTGCTGCTTTGCAAAAAGGACGTAATCAACAGACCGGTAAACATTCCGCGGGTGGGTGTGCGGGTGAATCGGAGGAGAAGGGGCTCCAGGCGATCACCGGCCAGGGATTTCAAACCGATTCGGATCAATTGCATCCCGAATAAAAAAACGGCCAGACCCGTGGCAAAGGGTATCAATACTTCCTTCAAAGGCACCGCCCCCTCGCTCATGTATATGACTGGAGGGGGACAGGCATGACGTCAATGATGGGCGGGAGGGGGTTAAAAACCCGGATAAAGCCCCTGGAGAGGGGCTTTATCCGTCATCTGTGCCGTCTGGAGATGTAGGGCGGATTGTCGAGGGTGGTTTCCAGATCCGGCGTGTAGGGACCCGGCCATTCGGGAACGCGGGGGGATTGCTCCCGTTTGCGACTCGGGTCCGGTTGGGGGCGGCCGAAGTTGACCCAAGAGGGATGCTCCGGAGACAGGTCGCCGTGATCGAACGGATCGGAATCATCGAAGTTCTCCCGGGCCTCCGGCCTTTCCGGCATCTTCCCCCTCGGTTGCGGAAAGTCCGGATCCTCCATCCATTCGGAATCCTCCAAGTTCTGCATCCGCTGCAGTTCTTCCCGGACGATTTTCCGTATCATCTGCCGCAGTTGGGCCTCGGACGATTTCTTTTTGGCCACAGGTTCTCGCACTCCTTTCTTCAGAGGGTGGGCGGTCGATCTATTATATGCGCCATTCTGCAGGAGGTGTGGGGCGGACGCCGGGGCTAAAGGGAAAGGCTTTCACAAACCGGCGGGTTCTTGGTATAATAAACGCCAAATTCGATAAGGGGGGGTTGTAAGTGGCCGATTGCATCTTTTGCGGCATCGTCGAAGGGACCGTTCCCTCCGAAAAGGTGTATGAAAACGACAAGGTTCTGGCTTTCCGGGACATTAATCCCGCGGCGCCGGTCCATGTGCTGATCATCCCCAAAAAACACATTCCCTCGCTCCTGGAGGCGGAGGAAGAGCCGGAGCTGATGGGGGAAATCATCGCCGCTGCCTCGAAGGTGGCCAAGGAATTGGGGCTGGCGGAAAAGGGTTTCCGCCTGGTGAACAACTGCGGCGATCACGGCTTGCAAACCGTATACCACATCCATTTTCACCTCGTCGGAGGTCGTCAGCTCTCCTGGCCTCCCGGATGATTTTGACATATTCTTTTCGGCTGAGGTATAATAGGTCTTGACTTCATGCGCACATCCGACTCTCTCGGATGAAATTTGGGCGGTGTTGGGCCGAAGCGTTTCCATGCAGGTGTTTGGTTTTTCCGTCCCCTGTGGGACAGGGCCGCTCGCTTGCGTGACCTGACCGAGAAGGTTTCCCTTACCCGGCCTCGTCCGGGCGGCTCACCTGACCCGCGGAGGGAGGGAAAAGCATGGCTGAAGTACGCGTTCGCAAAAACGAATCGCTGGACAATGCTCTCCGCCGTTTCAAGCGCTCCTGCGCCAAGGATGGACTGTTGGCCGAGGTGCGCCGACGCGAGCATTATCAAAAGCCGAGTGTCCGCCGGAAAAAGAAATCCGAAGCGGCGCGCAAGAAACGCAGGTAGAGAGGTGCCACAGGATGAGCTTGACCCAGCGGCTGGAACAAGACATGAAGGCTGCGATGAAAAATAAAGACAAAGCGAAATTGGGCGTCATCCGCATGTTGCGGTCCGCCATCAAAAACATGGAAATCGAGCGGGGCCGTCCCCTGGAAGAGGATGAAGTCCTGGACGTCCTTGCCCGGGAGTTGAAACAGCGCAAAGAGTCGCTGCAAGAATTCGAAAAAGCGGGACGGAGCGAATTGGCGGAAAAGGTGAAGGCGGAGATCGCCGTGGTGGAAACCTATCTGCCCGCCCCCTTGTCCCAAGAGGAGCTTCGGGAATTGGCCCGGCAAGTGATCGACGAGGTGGGAGCTTCAACCCCTGCGGACATGGGCAAGGTGATGAAGGAGATCATCCCCCGCGTCAAGGGACGAGCCGATGGCAAGGAAGTGAACCGGATCGTCCGCCAATTGCTGGGATAACCGGATGAACGCATGGTTGTAGGGCTGTTGACGTTCGGTGCGAAGTCAACAGCTTTTTTTTACGGAGGGTATGGCGGGTTCTGGAAAAGTGCCGATGGAAGCGGAGCGGTCCTACGAGCCCTGAGCGCGTCAACCAGGATGTGATGGACGGAGGTGGAAA
>JAJYSD010000094.1 GCA_021793745.1 Bacillota bacterium | reverse complement strand
GACCGCCGGTCCAGCCGGTATTTACCAGGTAGACCCGGACACCATGCTCGGCGATCTTTTTCCCCAGCATCTCCGCATAGACCAGGGCCGGACGCGGGAGGAAGGGGGCGCCGAAGCAAGCGGAGAAGGTCGCCTCCGGTTCCAGGATCCCCCGTTCGGTCCCCGCCAGTTTGCTGGTGTACCCCGAAAGGAAGTGGTACATCGCCTGTTCCGGCGTCAAGCGGGCAATCGGCGGGAGGACGCCGGAGGCATCGGCGGTCAGGAAGAGGATCACCTGCGGGTGACCGGCGACTCCCGGTATGACGGAGGCGGGGATGTAATCGACGGGATAGGCCGCCCGGGTGTTTTCCGTGATATCGTTTCGGTCATAGAGGGGGTTGCGCTGATCATCCAGCATCACATTTTCCAGGACGGAACCGAAGCGGATGGCGCTCCAAATCTGCGGTTCCTTCTCCCGGGACAAGCCGATGCATTTCGCGTAACAGCCCCCTTCGATGTTGAAGATCCCGCGATCGGACCATCCGTGTTCGTCATCGCCGATCAGCCGCCGCTCGGGGTCGGCGGACAGGGTGGTTTTCCCCGTGCCGGACAGGCCGAAGAAGAGGGCGACGTCCCCGCTCTTCCCGATGTTGGCGGAGCAGTGCATGGGCAGAACCCCTTTTTCCGGCAGCAGATAGTTCATCACACTGAATATGGACTTTTTCATTTCGCCGGCGTAATAGGTGCCTCCGATCAGGATCAGCCCCCGTTCCAGGCTGACGGCGATAAAGGTCTCGGAACGGGTTCCATCCCGCTCGGGATCCGCCTGAAAGCCGGGGGCGACGATCAGCGTCAACTCCGGCTGGTGTTCGGCCAGCTCCTCTTCGGTGGGGCGGATCAGCAACTGCCGGATAAAGAGGTTGTGCCAAGCCAGCTCATTGATCACGCGGATGGGTAGACGGTGTTTGGGATCGGCGCCCGCAAATCCGTCGAAGATGAAGGGCTGTCGCTGCTCCATGTAATCCATGACCCGCTGATACAGCCGATCGAAGACCTCGGGATCCATCGGCTGATTGACGGGTCCCCAGTCGATCTTCCCCCGGACGGAAGGCTCGTCGACCAGGAATTTATCCTTGGGCGAGCGTCCGGTGTACTTTCCGGTGACGGCGCGAAGAGCCCCTTCCCGGGTCAGGATGGCTTCTCCGCGAGCCAGCGCCGCTTCCACCAGTGCCGGCACGGGAAGATTCCGATTCCTGTGATTAAATGAAAACGGATCATGGCGCGTGGTAACATGTATCGGGGTGCTCATCGGTTCAACCCTGCCTCCAGTTATCAGAATTCGGTAAATATGAGTCTCCATGGACGGTTTCACACGCAAAAAGTATAACATATATATATGCATGGTGAAAGCGGATGCATTCAGCGCCCATGGCTATTTTGCCCATTGACTTGGGGACAGATTAATGGTATCTTCGTACAGAATGAATATCACATCGGGAGTGTTTGAATGAGCAAGGTAACGGAAGGTGCCATCGTCAGCGGTGAAGTGGTGGCCATCAAACCCTTCGGCGCTTTCGTCAAACTGGAGACGGGAGAGACGGGTTTGATCCACATTTCCCAAATCTCCACCAAGTATGTGGAGAAAGTGGAGGATGAGCTGTCGGTGGGGGATGTGGTGAAGGCGAAGGTCCTTTCTGTCGAACCGCCCGGTAAAATTTCGCTTTCGATCAAGGCCTTGAGCGATGATCGTCCGCAGCGGGGAGACCGTCGCGGCCGCAGAGGTCCCGCCGACTTTGAAGATATGATGAAAAAATTTATGAAAAGTAGTGAAGAGCGCCTGAGCGCCCTGGCTGCCAAGCAGAAAAAGCGCTGACGAAGCGGAAAAGGATGGTTATGGGTTCGACTGCAACATCTTCCTGACGGAAGATGTTTTTGTTTCCTTGAAAAAAGCAGCGAAAATAGTTCTTTAGTATTATTATTTATTTTCTATAGCAGAA
Source organism: Bacillota bacterium (assembly GCA_021793745.1). Taxonomy (GTDB): domain Bacteria; phylum Bacillota; class Bacilli; order Thermoactinomycetales; family DSM-44946; genus Planifilum. The sequence continues at coordinate 3,942 of JAJYSD010000094.1, read as the reverse complement.
GACTTTACAACTTTTTTCTTTTTTTCGAGGCCTTCCTTCGCTGAAGCATGGACAATTTTAACGGCGTAGGCTATAATTGACCTCACGGGTGGGAAAAGCCTTGGTAGCTTCCGGCAAACTCACTCAATCGAGGCAAAACCATGGTGGAGGGAGACGTAGTTGTGAAACGAATCGTGCGTCCTTTTTTTATTTTATTGATTATGGCAGCGCTGATGGTTGCGGGTTGCGGTAATTCCGCGGACCAGGGATCGGCGGATGCCGAAAATGCGGAAAAGAAAGATCTGAGCATGCGGGACGTCTTGAAGGAAGCGGAAAAGGCGCTGGAGGAGGTCAACGGGCTCAGCTACGCGGTCAACGGAACCCAGACCCTGTCCGTGGATATGAATGGACAGAAGCAGGAAGTGGAACAAACCTTTAAGATGGATATGGATATGACCACCGATCCCATGGCCATGCGTATGAAGGGGTCCATGGAAATGGAAGGGCAAGAGATGCCCATGGAAATGTACATGGTCGACAATATGCTCTACCAAAAGACCGACACGGGCGGCTGGGTCAAGGGGCAATTGGAAGGGGTCGACATGTCTCAAATGGGGGGACAAACGCCCAACGAGACACTGGAGCAGCTGGCCCAGCTCGTTGAAAAGTTCCAGGGTGAATCGCAGGATGATTCCCTGAAGATGAGCAAAGAAGACGGCGCCTATGTGATCGACGTGAAAATGACGGAGGAGAATGATCCGGAAACCGTGAAACAGCTGACCGAGGCCCTTCGTTCCGGCATGGAGCCCCAGCTGCAGCAGCTCGGTCTCTCCGTCAGCGAAGATGACATCAAAGTGGACGAATACACCCAAAAGGTTTGGATCGATGAAAACAACTTCCAACAGAAAAAGATGGAACAAACCATTACAATGACCATCAAAATCGAGGGCTTCGAGATCGATGTGGTGCAAAACATGGACATCGATCTGAAGGGCGAATTCGACGGAACCATCACCGTGCCGGAGGAAGCGAAGTAAGGCATGGATATACAACACCGACCCGGGAACAAATCCCGGGTCGGTTTTATGTTTTGGATCGCTTCTCTACGGCGAGGAGGGAAGGGGCGCAGTTCCGGTTGGGCAACTGGACCCACATCGTCTGAAACCGGTTGGGGTCGAGCCCTTGGGCCCACCGGATCACCGCGTCCGCCTCGTCCTGGCCTCCGGGGTGGCCGGTGTAGAGGACGACGGTCATCATCCCTCCGGGGGCCAGGAGTTGAGTGGCGGCCTCCAGGGCGGGTACGGTGGTTTCGGGCCGGGTAATGATCGAAGGGTCCCCATGGGGCAGATAGCCGAGGTTGAACATCGCTCCCCGGATCCGACCCTGCACATCTTCGGGCAATAATTCGGCCATCCGGTGATGGCTCTCCGTAAAAAGGGTAACCCGCTCCTCCAAGCGGGCCGACTCCAGCCGACGACGGGCGATGTGGATCGCTTCGGGCTGGATATCAAAGGCGTAGACGCGGCCGGAGGATCCGACCTTTTCGGCGAGGAAAAGCGTGTCGTGGCCGTTGCCGACGGTGGCGTCCAGGGCCGTGTCGCCGGGATGGACCGCCTGCTGGATCAGTTGTTTGGAGAAGGACAGGATCGAAGGGAGAACCATGGTGGATGCTCTCCGCCGGCGGCGGAGAGTCGCAAACCTCCTTTTGCGGATTTGAGAAAAGGCTGTTTTCGCCTGCGGCTTTGCCGTATCACTGCGGCGCAGCTTCGGCCGGATATTTTTTTCCCTGCCAGGAGTTGCGCCTTTTCAGTTCGTCATCGATCGCATTCAGCACTTCCCACTTTTTGAGGCTCCACCGGGGACCGATCAACAGGTCCCGGGGACCGTCTCCAGTCAATCGGTGAATCACCATGTCCGGGGGGAGGATTTCCAGGGTATCCACCACCAGGCGGACATAGGTCTCCCGGTCCAAAAAGCGGAGCAGTCCCGCCTCATACTGTTTCACCATCGGCGTGTTTTTCAACAAGTGGAGCAGGTGGATTTTGATGCCCTGGATATCCATGGCGGCGCAGGCCCGGGCCGTTTCCATCATCATTTCCTCGTCTTCGCCGGGCAGACCGAAGATGATGTGGGCGCAGGTGCGGATTCCGTGGCGGCGCAGCTTTTCCACCCCTTCGAGGAAGCAGGCGTAATCGTGGCCGCGGTTGATCAGGCGGGAGGTTTCGTCGTGGATCGTTTGCAGACCCAGTTCCACCCAGAGATCGGTCTGCTGATTGAGTTCCGCCAGGAGTTCTACCACGTCCTCGGGCAGACAATCGGGGCGGGTGGCGATGGACAGGCCCACCACCCCCTCCTGTTCCAGGATGGTTTCGTACATGGGCCGGAGGGTTGTCGCCGGAGCGTAGGTGTTGCTGAAGGCCTGGAAATATCCGATATATTTCGCCTTCGGCCACTTTTGATGCATCCGGTCGCGCACGGTCCGGAACTGTTGGACCAGATCATCGCGGCGATTCCCGGCGAAATCTCCCGATCCCCGGGCGCTGCAAAAGGTGCAGCCTCCGATGGCGACGGTACCGTCCCCGGTTGGGACAGGTGAAGCCGCCGTCCAGGGGGACTTTGAACACCTTCTGCCCGTAGGTTTGGCGCAGATGGTAATTCCACGTGTGATATCGCTTTTCTCCCCACCGAAGGGGGGTTTTTGACGATTTCGATGCCATCGGTCTTCCCCGCTTCCCGTTCAGAGTCCCGCCGGCCGGCGGGCGGATGGTTTGGTTGAAATCCGCCATCATTATACAACAAGGGACGGGTTTATGGATCGACCCCTTCCACCGGCCGGATGCAGGCCCGGCTGTCGTTGCGGGGCGAATTGACCAGGGTGCTGACGGGGTAGTAGCGGGTGAGATCGTCGGGGTAGGGGACCAACAGCTCCTGGAGGAGTTTCGGGCTTTTCACCTCCGGATCCAACCAGATCGCTTCCGCGGACCGGGGCAGGATGACGGGCATCCGGTGGTGGATGCGGGATAACTTCTCGTTGGCCTGTGTGGTGATGACGGTGAAGGAGTCGACGGCTTTCCCATCCGGGGAGAACCAACGGTCCCACAGTCCGGCGAAGGCGAACAGTTCCCCGTCACCGATCACGATGCGATAGGGCTGTTTTTTCCCGGTTTCGGTTTTGGCCCATTCGTAATAGCCGTCGGCGGGAATCAGGCAGCGGTGCCGGTAGAGGAGCGGTCGAAAGGAGGGTTTTTCCGTCAGGGTTTCGCTCCGGGCGTTGATCATCCGCTGGCCGATGGATGCCTCCTTCGCCCAGCGGGGAATCAAGCCCCAGCGCATTTCGCGGATCATCCGCCCCTCGTCCTCCTGGCGGATCACCGGAATGGGCTGGGTGGGGGCGATGTTGAACCGGGGGCGGTCCTCCAGAAACGCTTCGGCCGAGGCGGAGAAGCGTCGCCGCAGATCATCCAATGGGACCGTTAAAGTGAACCGGCCGCACATGGGTAAACCTCCTTTTTTTCGATTCGATCCAACTCTATTTTTTTATTCCCCGAGACGGAGATCCACTATCAATGCGGCCCGATCCGGGGAAGGCTGCAGGGTCGATGATCCGGTTTCCGAAGAAGTGCAAATAGACCAATATCTCCTTTTCCGGTTTACAAAACAATCTTTTCGAGATACTGTTATATATGATGTATTATCTTATATAATAAGTAAATTCCGCCCTCCAGCACAATCTGTATAAATACATTTCCCGAAACTGTATCACTGTTCTGCATCAGAGGCGCGCCAGAAAATGCCGGCGAGTGGGAATGCCGATTCCCGTTGTTAGGAATCCTAAACGATGAACTGTTTTTCATTTCCAGCCCATTTTCGGGGGAAAGATCTGAAGAGGGGTGAAGGCTTGTGGCCGTTGAGCTGAAGCAAACCTTTGATATGGTGCAGATTTTAAATGAGGAAGGCGAGATC
>JAJYSD010000093.1 GCA_021793745.1 Bacillota bacterium | reverse complement strand
AATCATCTGGAGAGAACCGATGAAACAGAACGAGCCATCCACCGCTTGGAAGTGACCGATCGGGGGTTGGATATTTTAGCAAAAAACGGTTTCCTATACCGCGTGACGGTGCAGCGGATCGGTTCCCCTCCAGAGGGGAAAGGAGAGAGAGAAATGAAAGCGGAAAATCCCTCCAACGAAGTGATTCAAATCCCCGTCTCCGATTGGAACACCTTGATGGAAGTTTGCGAAGCTGCCCTGAACTTTTTGGATTATGATCAGCGGAAGATGCGGGAGCTGCGGCTGCAGTTTCCCGATTTCCCCTGGGAGAAACGCGCCCAGATGATCAAACGGATTTCCGAGCAGATGCGTGCCATTATCGATAAAATCGAAGGGGATATGTTTGAGGAGATGGAGGAGGATTAAGCGCGGAAGGCGGCTTGATCCCTTCGGAGGGCATGGAAAGAGGTGGACAACTCCTTGCGAAAGAAAGGCGTCGGTCATATCGGAAATACGCCCCTTTCCTCGGCGCAGGAAACGTGGCTTCGTTCGGTTGGTCTCACGCCCCGTACGGAACGGGTGCCGGTTCCGGAGGCGCGGGGCCGGGTGACGGCGGAGCCGGTTTACGCACGGTTGTCGATGCCCGCCTATCTCGCATCGGCGATGGACGGGATTGCCGTGCGGTCGGAACGGACCCGTGGCGCGGGCCCGGATCGTCCGCTGCGGTTGAAAAAGGGAGCGGATTACCATCCCGTCAACACCGGCGATCCGCTTCCGCCCGGCACGGATGCGGTGATCATGATCGAACAGGTCCGGCAAGTCGACCCGCGGACGGTGGAGGTTCGGGAACCGGCTACTCCCTGGAGGCATGTTCGATCGGTGGGGGAGGATGTGGTTCAGGGAGAGATGATTTTACCCTCCCGCCATCGCATCCGGCCGGTGGACCTGGGGGTTCTGCTCGCCGGTGGAGTGATGGAAGTGCCGGTGATCGCCAGGCCGCGGGTGGCGATCCTTCCCACCGGTTCGGAATTGGTTCCGCCGACGGATGCGCTGAAGCGGGGGGAAATCGTGGAGTTTAACGGGACGGTTTTTTCCGCCTTTCTGGAGGAATGGGGGGCGGAACCGGATTACCGGGGGATTGTGGGGGATGATGCCGAACGGCTCAAAGGGGCGATCCTCGAAGCCGTCGACACCTGCGATTGGGTGGTGATCAATGCGGGTTCATCGGTCGGTTCGAAGGATTTTACCCGCGACGTCGTCGAGGAGCTGGGGGAAGTGATCCTCCACGGCGTGGCGACCAGCCCCGGCAGTCCCGTTCTGCTGGGAAAAGTGCGGGGCAAGCCGGTGATCGGGCTGCCGGGCTACCCCGTGGCGGCTTACCTGGCGCTGGAATGGTTTGTGCGTCCCTTGGTCGACGGCTGGTTTGGCGTCCCAGCGCTTTCCAGGCGGCGGCTTCGGGTCCGGTTGGAGGAGGATGTAAAGAGCAAAAAAGGGCGGGAGGACTTCGTCCGGGTAAACATCGCCCGGGTCGGCGACCGCTATGTGGCGAGATCGCTTCCCCGGGGGGCCGGATCCACCATGTCCCTGGTCCGGGCCGACGGCCTGCTTCGGATCCCTTCGGACTGGGGCCCCCTGGCGGCGGGGGAGGAGATGGAAGCGGAGCTGTTGAGGCCGAAGGAGCGGATCGATCGCACCCTGTGGGTGGCCGGTGGTCACGATCCGGTCTTGGAGATTCTGGAAAGCCGCTTTGGCGAAGAGCATGCCCCCTTTCAACTGTCGGTGCGCCGGGTCGGCAGCCTCCAGGCTCTGCGGTCCCTCGGCCGGGGCAGCTGCCACGTGGCGGCGATTCACCTGGGGGATGGGGGGGATGGCGAGGACCACCGGCGTTGGATCCGGGAATTGCTCCCGGAGCGGGAGGTGATCCTCCTCCGCCTTGTGACACGTCCCTTGGGTTGGCTCGTCGCAGCGGGCAATCCCAGGGCCTTTTCCGGCCCGGAGGATCTGCTCCGGGACGGGATGCGGCTGATCAACCGGCAGGAGGGTTCGGGGACGCGCCTCATTTTGGATCGACTCCTGCGGGAGCGGGGGATTGACCCCTCCTCCGTCAACGGGTATGCGCGGCAAGTGTCTTCCCCCTACAGGGTCGCCGCCGCCGTGGCGGAAGGGTCGGCGGATGTCGGATTGGGAACCCGGCCGGTGGCGCAAAAATTCGGTCTCGATTTTCTCCCCCTGCGGGAAGCGGCCCTCGACCTGGCGATCCCGCGGGAGGTGGCGCAAACGGAGGCGGGCCGCCGATTGATGGCGACGATCCGCTCCGATGCCTTCCGCAGGGAGGTGGCCTCCCTGGGGGGCGTCGATTTTCGACAGATGGGGGAAGAGTTGAACACCGGATCACAGGCTTGTCCCGGAAGGGGCGGGCGGAGAAACGGGGTGGATGCGACGTGGAAAAACTGACCCACATCAACGAACAGGGGCGGGCCCGGATGGTGGACGTTTCCGACAAACCGGTCACCCGCCGGACGGCGGTGGCCCGTGCCCGCATCCGCATGAAGCGGGAGACGATGGAGCGAATCCGGCAGGGAAAGGTGAGCAAGGGGGACGTCCTGGCGGTGGCGCAGGTGGCCGGAATCATGGCGGCCAAGAAGACGGCGGACCTGATTCCCATGTGTCACCCTATCCCGCTCCGGAGCGCCGATATCCGCTTTTATGAAGAAGGCGACGAGGTGCTGGCGGTGGAGGCGGAAGTGAAGACCGACAATGTCACCGGTGTGGAGATGGAGGCCTTGACCGCCGTCAGCGTTGCCGCCCTCACCGTTTACGATATGTGCAAGGCGATCGACAAGGAGATGGTAGTGGCGGAGACCTGCCTCCTTTCCAAAACCGGCGGTAAGAGCGGAGATTTTGCACGCAGGGAGGAGAAATGATCGATGTGGCGCGTGGGGATTTTGACGGCCAGCACCAAGGGTGCGCGGGGGGAGAGGGAGGATGATAGCGGAGCCGTCATCCGGGAGTTGGTGGCCCGGATCGACGGACGGGTGGTGTGTTACGAGGTGCTGCCCGACGACCTGGACCGGATCCGGGAGACCCTGATCCGCTTCGCCGATGTGGAAAAACTGGACCTGGTCTTGACCACGGGAGGTACCGGCGTGGGCCCCTATGATGTGACGCCGGAGGCGACCCGGGCGGTGATCGAGCGGGAGATCCCCGGAATCCCCGAGGCGATGCGGATCACCACCCTGGAGAAAACCCGGTTTGCCATGCTGTCGAGGGCCCTGGCGGGGACCCGGGGTACCACCTTGATCATCAATCTTCCGGGAAGTCCCAAGGGCGTGCGGGAGTGCCTGGAGGCGGTGATCGACGTGATTCCCCATGCCTTGGAATTGATGAAAGGGCTGACCGGAGACCATGGCCACGCCCGCTAAATTTAATGAATATGGCTTTCCGCCATTTCACCGATCAGCGGGACCCGGTACCATTCCTTCCCATACGCTTTCACCATCAGCAAAATCCACAGGACAAAACCCAAAAGCTGAATCAAAAACTGAATCAGACCGCCGATGAGGGGAATGATGCTAGAGACATAATAGGCGGCAAACAGGGCGCCAAAGGTGAGGACCGCCTGCATGGCATGGAATTTGACAAACCGGCTGTTTTTTTCGAGGATCAAAAGCAGTAATCCGGACAGAAAAGGGATCAGATAGCAGAGCAGACCGGCGATATTCGCCTCAAGACCCGTTGAGGAGCGCATGCTGTTTGATTCCGCGGGCTTTCTGTAATCCTCCATCGACAGCATCCCTCCATCACGACATGTTTCCAGGGCTTCGGGTATGGGAACGATTTCCCTTTTCCCGGGCGCCCGAGACGCTGTTTCTAGCTTACCACAAGATTCCATCCCCTGAAAGCGGGCATTGCCCGCCGGAGGGCCCGTTTTTCGCCCCGCGGCACATCCCGGGAGATAGAGGGGAATTAAGTGGCGGCCGGCGCCCTGTTCCCCTCTTCGGTCGGGCCGTCCTGGAGGCATGCTCGGGGGCCGAGGTTATTTTATAGGAAGAAGGGGATCCTGCCAAGAATGGATCGCTGCGATGAACGTGAAGGCGTGCTTGCCATCTCCGGCGACGGGACGGGGAGGAGGCACCCCCTTCCGGTGTGGAATCGGTCCCGCCCATCGCTCCGGGAAACCGGTTTGTCCTTCGCCGAAAAATTCCTCTTGACGAAGGGGGGATGATGTGCTAACTTATAAAAGTGCCAACGCCTTATGCGGTTGCCGAAGCGACCCATGAGGTTTCTTACTTTGGGAAAACCCCTTGCAATCTGACTGAAAACCTTATATAATAATTAACGTCCATTTCGATGACATTCCTCCGTAGCTCAATGGTAGAGCGCCCGGCTGTTAACCGGTAGGTTGCAGGTTCGAGTCCTGCCGGAGGAGCCAATGGGGAGAGATACTCAAGAGGCTGAAGAGGACGGTTTGCTAAACCGTTAGGGGATCGGATGATCCCGCGCGGGTTCGAATCCCGCTCTCTCCGCCAGAAAAGCTGCGATTCATGGCCCGTTGGTGAAGTGGTTAACACACCAGCCTTTCACGCTGGCATGCAGGGGTTCGAATCCCCTACGGGTCACCACTTGGACGGTTAGCTCAGCTGGGAGAGCACCTGCTTCACGCGCAGGGGGTCGGCGGTTCGAGCCCGTCACCGTCCACCATCTTACGGGGAGAAATTTTCTCTCCGAAACGCGGAGCTGTGGTGTAGAGGCCTAACATGCCTGCCTGTCACGCAGGAGATCGCGGGTTCGAATCCCGTCAGCTCCGCCAATTTTTTGCGGCGGCCATGGCGAAGTGGTTAACGCACCGGATTGTGGCTCCGGCATTCGTGGGTTCGATTCCCACTGGTCGCCCCACACTGGGGAGTAGCCAAGGGGTAAGGCAACGGACTTTGACTCCGTGATGCGTAGGTTCGAATCCTACCTCCCCAGCCAACGCGAGCCATTAGCTCAGTTGGCAGAGCACCTGACTTTTAATCAGGGTGTCCCAGGTTCGAGTCCTGGATGGCTCACCAGGAAGACCGGAAGACAGGACTCATCCTTATTGAACGCGAGGAGTTCCCTTAGGGGCGCTCCTCGCGCGACGTTTTGATGAGGGTGAAGCCTGGCCGGGAAATGGAAAGAAAAAATCCCTTTGAAGCCCTTGACATTTTCTCTTCACCTGTGATAAGATTACTTCCGTCGGCAATCGAGGCGCACCCGTGCTGGCGACGATGCTCCTACCATGCGGGTGTGGCGGAATTGGCAGACGCACTAGATTTAGGATCTAGCGCCTCTGGCGTGGGGGTTCGAGTCCCTCCACCCGCACCAAGTCCAAAACTATGCGGTCGTGGTGGAATTGGCAGACACGCTATCTTGAGGGGGTAGTGGCCTTTGGCCGTGCGAGTTCGAGTCTCGCCGACCGCACCAGCTTTCCTTGCGACCCTGTGCCGACGGGGTCAAGCCGATGGCTTCATCCATCGGAAGGTATCGGGGTGTGGCTCAGCTTGGTAGAGCGCCTCGTTCGGGACGAGGAGGTCGCAGGTTCAAATCCTGTCACCCCGACCACTTTCCCTACAAATCTGAGCATGCGGGTGTAGTTCAGTGGTAGAACACCGGCCTTCCAAGCCGGATGCGTGGGTTCGATTCCCATCACCCGCTCCACACGGGATGGATCGCAGCGTACGGCTGCGGTCTTATTCTTTTCTATAGGGAAAAATGAGGATACCCGGGAAGTCATGGATTGAACCGAAAAGGGCTTTGGTGAGGCAACGGTTTGAGGCGGGTGATGGTTATGCAGGAGGCTTGCCGTTTTGTCACGAAAAATGGAGAAGAAACGCGGCAACTGGGCGTCCGTCTGGCAGAACTGCTGAAGCCCGGCGATGTATTGGCCCTGGAAGGGGGGCTCGGGGCCGGGAAAACCACCTTTGC
>JAJYSD010000092.1 GCA_021793745.1 Bacillota bacterium | reverse complement strand
GAAAAGGGAGGAGGCCCTGTACAATGCGGCGGTTCTTCTAAATCCCGCCGGGGAGATCGAAGGGATTTACCGGAAGGCGCATCTGACGGCGGATGAAAGGAGATGGGCAAAGCCGGGAGACGAACTTCCCGTCTTTTCGACGAAGGAACTGGGCCGGGTCGGCCTGATGCTGGGTTATGACGCCCTCTTTCCCGAGGTGGCGGGGGTGATGGCGGTCAACCGGGCGGACCTTTTGGTGATTCCCGCTGTATTTCGGGAGGAGATGGGTTGCGAAGTCCGCCGCTACCCCGGACAAGATCCGGAGCCGGATTCCGCGGAGGGGATGATTCCCTGGGACACCCTCGCCCGGGACGTGCAGGCTCCGGTGGTGGTGGCCCAATTTGCCGGACACCCCCTGCAGGGAAGAAGCGCCGTATACACCCTTCGGCAGGGCGGAGAATCCACCCGGGTACAGGCGGCCTCCCGGGACCGGGAGGAAGTGTTGCTGGCGAACTTTTCCACCGCCCGGGAAGAGGGATGGTTCAACCAGGTGAAGTTGAATCAGACCCGGAGAACCGCCTTTTATAAGCCCCTGGTGCTCCCGGCCCCGGCCGCCCTTGTCGGTTCGCCAAACGGGTGATTCGTAAACTGCTGCGACGACCGAAGGCGTTTTCGCATCGGCTATCCATTTCACCGGTTTAGGGGGTGGTCCCATTTTCCATCCACTGTTGAAGGGGGCGATCGATCTGCATTGCCACTGCGCCCCCAGCCTGTATCCCCGTATCCAGACGGACTGGGAACTGGTCGAAGATCTGAAGGCGAGCAAAATGGCGGGGGCGGTGATCAAGTCCCACGAATCCCAGACGGTGGACCGTACCGCTTTGATCCGGATGGCGGAACCGGGCCTTCACGTATACGGCGGTTTGGTTTTAAACGAGATGACCGGGGGCTTGTCTCCGGCTGCGGTGGAAACGGCGATCCGGCTGGGGGCGAAAATCATCTGGATGCCCACCGTATCCGCCCGGGCCCACCGCAGCTACTATCGCAACCACCGGTCCGGTCGCATCCACGCCGCGACGCCGGTGTCCCAACGGGGAGAGGGGCTGGCGATCTGGGATGAAAACCGCCGGTTGTGGTCGGAAGTGTATGAGATCCTGCATTTGATCGCCGAGGCGGATGTCGTGTTGGCCACGGGCCATCTTTCACCGGAGGAGGTCGTTGCCCTGGTCAAGGCGGCCCGGGAGCAGCGGGTGGGAAAAATTTTAATCCAGCACGCCGACCTCGGCATCGTGCCCCTTCCCCTGGAGATGCAGAGGGAATTGATCCGGGAGGGAGCCCTCATCGAAAAGTGTTACCTCGCCTGTGGAGCGGATTTCCGGTCTTTGTCCCTGGAAACGATGGCGCATACCATCCGGGTGCTGGGCCCGGCATCCTGTGTGCTGGTGACGGATTACGGTCAGGGGCATAATCCGCCTCCGGTTCAGGCCTTCAGCCGTTTTGTCGGGGAGATGGCCGGATGCGGATTTTCCGACGAGGAGCTCCGGCGGATGATCGTCCGCAATCCCCGGCAGCTGCTGGGCATCGACTAGGCTCCGATACCAGTTAAAGGGGTGAGGAGGCGGATGGATTCGAACATTCTGAAGGAAATCGAAGGGATCTTCCCCAAACATCGGATCTTGACCGAGTTGAGCGAGCGATACAGCTACAGCTTCGATGCTTCCTTCGGCCAATATTTGCCGGAGTTGGTGGTCCAGCCCCAATCGGTGGAGCAGATCGCCCGTTTGGTTCGATTGGCCAATGAGCGCCGGATCCCGCTCTACCCCCGGGGATCGGCCACTTCCTTGAGCGGAGGGCCCCTGCCGGTCCAGGGGGGCATCGTGGTCGATATGTCCCAGTATCCCAAGCGGTTGGAAGTGGATCGCGAGAATTTGCTGGCGGTGGTCACCCCGAGCGTGATCACGGCGGAGATTCACAAGAAGGCGGAGGAGGTGGGTCTCTTCTACCCGCCGGATCCGAGCAGTTCCCACGTTTCCACCATCGGGGGCAATCTGTTGGAAAATTCCAGCGGACCGAAGGGCTTGAAGTACGGGACGACCAAAGAATACGTCATCGGCATGGAAGTGGTGACGCCCACCGGGGAGGTGATCCGGGTGGGAGGGAAGACGGTCAAAAATGTGACGGGGTACGATTTGACCCGTTTGATCGTCGGTTCCGAGGGCACCCTGGGAATCGTCACCGAAGCTACCCTGCGGTTGATTCCCCGCCCTCCCGCCCGCAGGACACTGTTGGCCCATTTCCCGCGGTTGAAGGATGCCGGCTATGCCATCACCCGGATCTTGTCCTCGGGAATCCTGCCGGCGGCGATGGAACTGATGGACAATGCCTGCATCCGGGCGGTGGAAAGTTACCGCCCCCACGGGTTGCCCACCGATGCCGAGGCGCTGCTGATCATCGAGGTGGATGGACACCCCGCGGCGGTGAAGGAGGAGATTCGCCGCTGCGAAGAGCTGTGCCTTCTGCAGGGGGCAGGGGGGTGCAGGGTGGCGGAGGATAAAGCGGAACGGGAGAAGATCTGGATGGCGCGCAAGCTGGTCTCCCCGGCCATCACCCGGATGGGTCCGACGAAGATTTCCGAGGATGCCACGGTCCCCCGCGAAAAAATCCCGGAGATGATGGAGCGGCTGAAACGGATTCGGGAGAAGTATCAGCTGCAATTGGTGGTGTTCGGCCATGCCGGGGATGGAAACCTGCATCCCAACATCATCGCCGATGAACGGAACCGGGAGGAGATGGAGCGGGTGGAGAAGGCGGTGGGGGAGATCTTCGAAGCCGCCGTCTCCCTCGGGGGGACCCTGTCCGGTGAACACGGCATCGGGATTCTGAAGGCCCCTTACATGGAGATGGAACTGGGTCAGGAGGGCGTGATGATGATGAAAAAAATCAAAGAGGCCTGGGATCCGAACCATATCCTCAATCCGGGCAAAATTTTCCCTACCCCCGGCCAAACCAAGGTGGTATTGCGATGACGGGCGGCCGGGCGTTCAAAAGCGGAAGGGAGCTGTTGGAGGAGCAAGCCTGGGATTCCGCCCTCCGGTGCGTGCAATGCGGCTATTGCCTCCCCGTCTGTCCCACCTATTGTTCGATGGGGAAGGAGTCTGCCTCCCCCCGGGGAAGGATCAACCTGGTCAAGCTGGCGGCGGAAGGGAAGGTGGATGTGCTGCAGGATCTGTCGGAGCCGATCGATCTGTGCCTGGGCTGTCGGGCCTGCGAAACCGCCTGTCCCGTCCAGGTGCCCTACGGCCACATCCTGGAAGCGGCCAAGGAGGCGATCGTTGCGGAGCGGGCGGAGGGGGCGACCTGGGAGGAGCGGCTTCGCGCGGGGATCCTCCGCCACCTCTTTCCCTATCCGCGGAGGTTGCGGCTCGCAGGGGGGCTGCTGTGGTTGTTTCAGCGGGCCGGCCTCCACAGCCTGCTGCGAAATGCGCAATTTCTGGCGAAGCGGGCACCGGCCCCCTTTCACTTGGGAACGGCGCTGCCCCGGGTGGAGGCGCCGTTTCGCCGGATGCGGCGGGGAAGTCTCCTGCCTGCCCGGGGGCCCAAAAAGGGGAGGGCGGCCTTTTTCGCCGGCTGCATCATGGATGAGATCTTTCACGGGGTCAACCGTTCCACCGTCGATCTTCTCCGGCACGTGGGGCTGGAGGTGACCATCCCGAAGGCGCAGCGCTGCTGTGGCGCCCTGCATGCGCACCAGGGAATGCGGGCACAGGCAAAGCGGCTGGCGAAGGCCAACATCTGCGCCTTCGAGGCGTCGGGGGCGGAGGTGTACGTCAACAATGCCGGAGGGTGCGGGGCGATGCTCCGGGAATACGATCGCCTCTTCCAGGATGAGCCGGAGTGGCGGGAGCGCGCCGCCCGTTTTGTGGAAAAGATCCGGGATATTTCGGAGGTGCTGGTCCACTACGGTCCGCCCACCTACCGGAAAGCGTGGGAGGGGGTTATCGTCTACCAGGATTCCTGCCACCTGCGAAATGTCCAAAAGGTGGTCGAGGAGCCCCGGCAGCTGCTTCGATCGATTCCGGGGGCCGTTTACGTGGAGATGGAGGACAGCGACCGCTGCTGCGGTTCCGGCGGCATCTACAATCTTCTCCATTTTGAAGAGTCCATAAAGATTTTAGATGATAAAATGAAAGTAGTGGCCAAAACCGGCGCCTCCACTCTCGTCACCACCAATCCCGGCTGTCACTTGCAGATGAGGCTCGGTGCGGAGCGGAGGAAAGGGTCCGCTCCCCTGCGCGTGCGGCATCTCGTCGAGGTCCTGGCGGAGGTTTGTCTGGAGTAAAAAAGTTTGACGTCCGTCAAGGGAACTTGACGAAGTCCCCCCTTTTTGATACGAAATCATTGGCATAATCATTGCATCGATAGAGGGTGGAAGGAGGGAGTCGATGGAGCTGATCGAGTTTGTCCAATCCCATTGGGAGCAGATGTTGGAATTGGCCTGGGAGCATGTCCAGTTGGTGGGCTTGTCCGTGGGCGTGGCGATCCTGACCGGCGTCCCCTTTGGAATTTATATCAGCCAGAGGGAATCGCTGGCAAAGTGGGTGCTGGCTGTTGCCGGTATGATCATGACGATTCCGAGTATCGCCCTGTTTGGGATTATGATACCAATTTTTTCCGTTATTAACCAGGGAATAGGTTTTGTTCCGGCCTTTACGGCACTGGTTCTTTATTCCCAATTGCCCATTATCCGGAACACGTACGTAGCCATCCAAAGCGTCGATCCGGATATCCGGGATGCGGCGATCGGGATGGGGATGACGCCCCTGCAACGGTTGCGTCAAGTGGAGATTCCCATCGCCCTTCCCGTGATCATGGCGGGTGTGCGAACCGCCACCATATTAACCATCGGCATTGCTGCCATCGCGGCATATATCGGAGCCGGAGGGCTGGGAGAATACATTTCCCGCGGAATCTCCACCAGTTATACCACCATGGTGCAGGTGGGGGCGATCGCCGTATCGATCCTGGCGCTGTTGGCCGACTTTTTGCTGGGCAAATTTCAGAAGCGGATTGCTCCGAAGACACCGATGTCGAATAAGGAGGCGGTGCGATGATCGAGCTGAAGGATGTCACCAAGGTGTATAAGAGCGAGGAGGGGGATGTGAAGGCGGTCGACGGGGTCACCATGGAGGTCGGGGAGGGGGAGATCTGTGTTTTCCTGGGTCCCTCCGGCTGCGGGAAGACGACGCTCCTCCGCATGATCAACCGGATGATCGAACCGACCCGGGGAACGATCCGGGTCAACGGACAGGATATTCAACAGATGGACCCCTATCAGCTGCGCCGTTCCATCGGGTACGTGATCCAGCAGACCGGCCTGTTTCCCAATATGACCGTCGAGCAAAACGTCACCGTTGTTCCCCGGCTGTTGGGATGGGACCGGGTGAAGATCAAGGACCGGTATAACGAGCTGATGGATATGATGGGGCTGAATCCCGACGAGTATCGGGACCGGTATCCCTGGGAATTGTCCGGGGGTCAACAGCAGCGCATCGGCGTGGCGCGGGCTTTGGCGGCGGATCCGCCCGTGATGCTGATGGATGAGCCCTTCGCGGCCCTGGACCCGGTCATTCGAGATCACCTGCAGAGTGAGCTGCTTCGCATTCAGCGCACGGTCCGAAAAACCATTCTGTTTGTCAGCCACCAAATCGATGAAGCGATCCGTCTCGGCGATACCATCGCCATCTTTCAATCCGGAAAGCTGATGCAGCACGGCACGCCCGATGAGCTGTTGTCTCGGCCGGCCAATGACTTTGTCAGCCGGTTCGTGGGAAGCGATCGGCACTTGAAACGGCTCAGCCTTTTCCGAGTGCGGGATCTTTTGGACGGGACGGAAAAGAAGAGCGCCAAAAATGTGGGTCAGATCGATCCCCAGTATGCGGTTCACCTGGATACCAACCTGCGGGAAGCCTTGTCCAT
>JAJYSD010000091.1 GCA_021793745.1 Bacillota bacterium | reverse complement strand
CAAGAATATACTTGGGAGCAAATCGCTAACCGGCTAGCAGAGTTGCATGTTGATGGTGTCTTGATGCTTAAGCCAACCGTTTGCTCGAAGAGGCCGGTTTTGAGACGATGCGGGGACGGGTCAAGGTGGATGAATATCTGCGGGCGCCCGGTTACGAGGACGTGTTTATCATCGGCGACTGCTCTCTGGTATTTAATGACGAGGGGCGGCCCTATCCGCCGACGGCTCAGATTGCCAGCCAGCAGGGGGAAAACGTGGCCAAGAACCTGGTCGCGCTGCTTCGCGGAGGAAAGACGGAGCCTTTCCGCTTTGATCTGAAGGGAACCTTGGCTTCCCTGGGACGCCACAACGCCATCGGAGTAATCGGCAAGCGGAAGGTATTCGGTTCCACGGCCTCTTTCCTCAAAAAGGCCAATGATCTGCGTTGGCTGTACACCCTCGGGGGTGTGCCGCTGGTGCTGCGAAAAGGGTTTATTTAAGCAACGCGCCCTCGATGCATCGATTGTCACGGGCCTCACCTTTTCTCCATCGGAAAGGGTGAGGTTTTTTGATAAACGGGCGGGGAAAAATTTAATCGGCCAGTGTCAGGGGGCGTTGGGGCCCGGGATTGGCGACCCGGACCAGGGGCCTGCGTTCCAAAAGGGCTTCCGGCCCGCCATCGCCGGAGAGCTCGGTTTGTCCCCAAAAACATGTAAGATCATGAATGAATCGGATAAAATTGGAGGATCAAACCGATGATTCCGCTTACATGAATAAATATGAGAATATTTGAACCTTTCAATCATCCGGTAGATTTGGTATTATGATCTGAAATTACCATCTTGTTGACCCAACCTTCAAAATTTTCGATTATATCGGTGCGGGGAGGGTGAAACGCGTGAAAATCCAGGCGCTGACCCGGACGGATCAACGATGCCTTTATTGTGGAGGGGGCGGATACTACCAGCTGTTATTGGGGGGGACGGAAACCTGTCCCCATTGCAAGGGTACGGGAAAACAGTCCGAAAAGGAGGAGGATTGAGGGGGTCTCCATCCCAGGTCCAGAACAACCCCGTGAGACGAAAAGTGTTGTCCGACCCCTCCGTCACGGGCTCCGCGGCTTCCCCGGCTTCTGCCGGGGATTTGCCGCTATCGCTCTTTGCCCGCTCGGGGAAGGCTCTTTCCTTCCATTGATTCCTCGCTGCGATTCCATTAAACTAAGAGGATGAATGTCATGGGGGTTTTCTTATTTATCGAACGGAGGCGATAAAGGTTGAGCCTTCCCCAAGTAATCATTTCCATTCCGCTTTTTTTGGTTTTGTTGTTCGGCATCGGTTTCATCCTCAACATGATTTTGAAAACCACCTGGCTGCCGAGCATCCTGTATGCGATGTTGATTATCGGTATGGCCGTTTATATGTTCGTGGAAAGAGGCGGCTTAAAGCTTGTTGACTGGATCATTCTCTCCGCCGGTATGATCGGCGCGCTGTTGAGCGGATGGACGATCAAGCTGCTGCGGGCCAAAGGGTATCGCATGTTTTGAATCTCGCCCAATCGGGCGTTTTTTATTTGCGCTCGTGGCCGCCCCTCAAAGGGCCCAGTCCCGTCCGAGGGGAGCATCCGGATCGGGCGGCGAAAACCTCTCCGGATACAGCCGGTGGGCGAGGTATTCGATGCCCGTGAGCAACCGGGGTGAGGGGCGGCAGTACCACCCCTCCTCCAGAATATGGATGCGGCTTTCTTGGGCAAAGGGTCTTCCCTGCCAGGGCGGGCGGGTCAGGATGCGCTCCTTTCGGACCCGTTCGATGGGAACCCCCGTCCAGACGATCAGCGCCACATCCGGTTCCCGCCGGGCCACCTCCTCCCAGTCGGTCTGGACGCTTTCCCGATCCATATCGCCAAAGATGTTTTCCCCGCCGACGAGGGTGCTCACCTCGCTCAGCCAATTGCGGCCGCCGGGGGTGAAGACCGGCTTTGGCCACCATTCCCAGTAGAGGCGGAGCCGGGGTCGGCCTTGGGGGATTCGCTTTCGGATCTCCTCCAGCCGCTGCAAAAAGCGATCGGCAACCTGTTTTCCCCGCTCTCCGACACCCGCAGCCTCCCCCGTCCGGCGGATGTTATCCGCGATGTCCCCGATTCTGTTCGGAGCCAGGATCAGGTGGGGGATTCCTTCCCGTTTCAGCCCTTCGATGTTTTTTTCCATTCCGGGGACACTAAGGGATGCGATCACCAGATCCGGGCGGAGCGATTTGACTTTGTCGATATCGATGTCGAGATCTGGCCCGCATTTCGGAAGCCGGTTCACCTCCTTCGGCCAATCGGAATAATCGTCCACTCCGACGATCCGGTCTTTGAGGCCGAGCAGATACAGGATTTCGGTATTGCTGGGACAAAGGGAGACGATCCGTTCCATGGTCCACCTCCAGGGCAAGGTGATCGGTGATGGGATAAGGGAACCGCTGATTCCCCTTTGACTTTGACTCGGATTTTCCCAAGCGAGCATTCACACGGACGTTGGCGGGAAAGGAGTGAGCGGATTGGCGATCGAAATTCAATCGATGCCGAAAGCGGACTTTCGCGAACGGCGCATCCAGCGGGCGAAGGACGGTCGAATCGTCATGATTCGGCCTGCCGTAAGCGGCGATGCCGCCGAAATCGCCCGGAGAATGGCGCGGGTGGTCAAGGAGGGGATTTATCTCGAAGAGGAACCGGACACCCTGCCCACGGGCCAGGAGAAGAAGGAGGAGATCCGGAAAATCCGCGAAAATGGCGGGATGTACGCGGTGGCGGTGGTGGGCGGTACGATCGCCGGTGTGGCGTTGCTCAAGAGGGGTCCCCTCGATATGAACCGTCATGTGGCCAAATTCCGGATGTGGCTCATCCCGGGGTATCGGGGTCTGGGCCTGGGAAAGAAATTGATGGAATACACCATCGATTGGGCCCGTGCCCACGGCCTGGAAAAGATTAGCCTCGATGTCTTTGCGGACAACGAGCGTGCCATCCAGTTGTATAAAAAGTACGGGTTCAGGGTGGAGGGCCGTCTCAAAGGGCAGTATGTACTGAAGGGGCGCCCTGTGGATGAAATCCTGATGGGGCTGTTCCTTCAGGACCAGACCAGGTGAACCAGCCAGGCGATGAGAATTCCCACCAAAGCGCCCGTCGCCACCTCAATGGGCTGATGACCGAGGATTTCCTTCAATTTGGTGCCGGTTTCCCGGGGGGATATGTCCTTCAGGTGTCGCATCTCCTTTAACACCCCCGCTACATCCTCCATCAGCCGGTTCAGCACCTGGGCTTGGATGCCGGCATGACGTCGGATGCCGGCGGCATCATACATCACGATAAAGGCCAGGATGACGGTTATGGCAAACAGTGGGGAGCCCCATCCTTCCTGGATGCCGATTGCCGTGGCCAGGGAGGTGACGGCTGCCGTGTGACCGCTCGGCATGCTTCCGGTCTGGATCAACCAGTTCCATTCCCATGTACCGCGGACCTTGTAGTTCCAAAGTACCTTGGTCAGCTGCGTGATGACCACGGCAATCACCGAGGCCCACAGGGGGTAATTGAGCAAAAGTGTCGGGAGCATGGGGCTTTTTTCTTCCTTTCGTGTAACATCTGCTGTAACTGTTGTTCCAACCTCTCCTTTATGATATACCGTACCCTCGGCGATGGAAAGGTCGCGGGAGAAAGTGACAGCCGTCCCCCGGCAATCCCTGCGCCGATCAAACCCTCGAGGAATTTACCCTTATATGGGTTCTTTTTTTGTTTTTGGAACAAAATACGGTTAGAAGTTCGGGGAGGTGTCCTCCTTGTTCGGTTTCAAAGGATTTCGCAGGCGCAGACAACGGAAAAATCCCGGAAGGGATCCGATCATTCCGAGCACGGGGGAAGATTTGCAGGTCGACCTCTATTTTGAACTGGAGAAAAACCACCGGGCGATCAAGGATTTATTCGATCGGTGCTACGATATCACCTTCCGCCCTTTCCGGATCGGGAAGCAGATCGAGGCGGAAATCGTCTTCATCGAGAGTTTAGCCGACTTCGATGAGCTGAACGACCACGCCCTGGCTCCTCTGATGAAGGCCTCCCTGATTCAACCGGAGGAGATCGAACAATATCTCCGGGAAGAATTGCCCGTCGTCTCCGCCAAACCGATCCGCACCTTCGACGAATGTGCCAGGCAAGTGGCGGCCGGGGAGCCCGTTCTGTTCATCGACGGGTGGAACCGGGCGTTGAACCTGGGTCTCGTCAAGCGGGAAAAGCGGGCGGTCAACGATCCCGAGAGCGAGCCGGTCATTCGCGGCCCCAAGGAGGGATTCATTGAATCGCTTGAAACGAATACCGCCCTGTTGCGCCGCCGCATCCAGAGCCCCCAATTAAAGATGGAGGAGATCCGGCTGGGGCGCTATACCCAAACCCGAGTCATCGTGGCATACATGGAGGGCATTGTCGACGAAGACGTGCGGGATGAGGTGAAACGGCGGCTGAAGCGGATCGACATCGACGGGGTTTTGGATTCCGGTTATATCGAGGAGCTGATCGAAGACAATCCCTTCTCCCCTTTTCCCCAGATCCACTTTACCGAGCGGGTGGATACGGTGTGCGCCAGTCTGTTGTCGGGCAAGGTGGCCATCCTCACCGATGGAACACCGGATGTGATGACCGTTCCCGTCAGCTTGGCGACGTTTCTGCAAGCGGCGGAGGATTACTACATGCGCTCCATTTACTCCACGGCGGTGCGCTGGCTGCGATACCTGCTGTTTTTTCTCTCCATCGCGGCTCCGTCCTTTTACGTCGCCACCATCTCCTTTCATCCGGAGGCGGTGCCCACGGAGCAACTCTTCACCTTCGCGGCGGCCCGGGAACAGATCCCCTTGCCGACCATCGTGGAAATGATGCTGATGGAGATCGCCTATGAAGCGGTGCGGGAGGCGGGCCTTCGCCTGCCGAAGATCATCGGTTCCGCCGTGACCATCGTCGGTGCGCTGATCGTCGGGGAAGCGGCGGTGACGGCGGGGATCGTCTCGGCTCCGGTGGTGATTATCGTGGCCATCACCGGGATCTCCTCCTTTACGGTTCCCCGGTATGTGCTGGGATTTTCGATGCGCATCCTGCGCTTTCCCCTGTTGATCATCTCAGGAACCCTCGGGATGGTGGGGTTCAGCTTGGCGATGATCGCCATTGTCATCCATTTGGCTTCGCTCCGGTCCTTCGGCAAGCCGTATCTGGAGCCCATCGGGCCCCTCCGGCCGCAGGGACTGAAGGATGTTCTCATTCGGGCTCCCTGGTGGAAGATGGATACCCGTCCTGCCGAATCCTCGAACGCGATTCGCCAGGCGCCGGATCAAAAGCCCGGTCCGGAACGGGGCGGAGAAGGCTGAACAGAAGGGAGGTACCCCCATGATCGAGCGGGGACGCATCAGCGCAGGCCAGATGGCGATGATTCTTTTCATTTCGACCTTCTCCATCGCCATCTTGACGGCGCCCAACCTGGCGGCCAAGTGGGCGGACCGGGACATGTGGCTGTCTCCCCTGGTGGCATCCGTCTCCGGGCTGGTCGCTTTCTCTGCCGCATACCGGCTCCACCGGCGCTTTCCCGGAGAGACGATCATCCAGTACAGCCCCCGGATTCTCGGCTGGTTCGGCAAAGGAATCGCCCTGCTGTACTGGGTGATATACATCCATGCCAATTCCTTTGTGATCCGGTTTTATGCGGATTTTGTGAACGGGGTGTTTTTGCCGGAGACCCCCCAGGCGATGGTGATGGCCGGGATGGCCCTTCTCTGTGCCGCCGCCGTCCGGGGGGGATTGGAAACCGTTGTCCGCACAGCCAACGTTTTTTTCCTGTCGACCGGGTTCATCATGCTGGTGATTTCGGCATTGTCGACGACGCAATGGGAGGTTGACAGTATTTTTCCCGTCCTGGAATACGGCATCGTTCCCGTGTTGAAGGGGGCGGTGGCTCCGGCGAGCTGGTTTGGCGACTTTTTTTTTAGCG
>JAJYSD010000090.1 GCA_021793745.1 Bacillota bacterium | reverse complement strand
AGTTGGAAGAGATGTCGCCTGGCACGCTGTTTCGGGTTACAGGAGGGAAGACGAGGGATCGCTTTAACCGAATTGGTCGGGAGAAAAGAGGAAACAATGGAAAACGAAATGTACAAAACGTACAAAATGTACATAATGTGCATATCCTGATACAATAGGAGGTGAGGAGGGTTGAGGATGCAAGCGATGAACGCCACCGATGTGCGTCGGCATTGGGGGGAGTTTATTGACGGTGTCGTGCGAGGGCGCCCCCAGGCAGTGAAGCGCAATCGGGATCATATACTGGCCATCTCGTTGGATCATGCCCGGGAACTGTTGAATGGAGTGCGTTTTACGATGAAAGTGGAGCATGAAGAAGATGGATCGGTTACCGGTTCACTGGAAGGCTTTGACCTGGTGGAAAATGCTCCAGACCGTGAATCCCTCCGAAGGGCTCTGGCCAAGGAACTGTTCATTTACTCCGAGCACTACTTCGCCCAATTCCCCATGTACTTTTCTTCTCCAAACCGTCGTCGCCACTTCCCGGCCGTTCTTCGTGTCCAACTGGCTGAAAGTGAAGATGAAGTGGTGGAGCTGATTGATTGAGTGCCCACCTGGAGGGAGTTGGAACGATACTGCCGGCGAAACGGTTGGAGAGAGCTGCCGGGGAAAAGGGATCACATCTATTTCGAGAAGCAGCTTCCGGATGGAACCGTGTTGCGCACCAAAGTTTCACGCGGCAGCGGGGAAATCCCCAAGCGGCTTTGGCAGCAGATCTTGAAGAAGCAATTGAAGATCACGATGGAGGAATTTAACCGGGGGAAGTGAGGAGGAAGATGCCAGGGAAGTGTCGATGTCCATGCACGGACTGTGGCCCGGAAGGGGCCTGAAAGATCCCGGTGCGCGGGCAATGATCGGGGGCCCGCTACTCTCAGACCGACCTCAAAAGCCCAGGGGTGGGGATGTTTCGCCTCGACTCCATGAGAAGGGGTTGCTCGGCGAAACCTCGCTCCCTCCGGATATTTCAAAACGATTGAAGGCGGGCCAGCTGCCCGCCTTTTCGTATGGACCGAGTCCCATGGGAGCGACAAATGGTTTACGATGGAACACAAACCGCCGTCGAAAGCTCGTGCTGCCGGTGGTGTCAGTCGTAGCGCAGCCCGTGCCCGTAGGGGTAAAGATCGCCGATGGTCACCGGAAGCCGTCCCCCCGGCTGCTCGCCGAAGATCACTTCCACCGCCGCCCGGAGCGCGGTGGGGTTGGGCGTTTGCCAGCGGTCGAGGGCATAGGCGGCGAGGTAAGCGTCCACCTCCGGATAATCGGCGAGATCATAGGGCAGCCCCAGGGAGAGGGCGGCCACCGGTTTCCCCGTGTTCAAAAGCGACCGGACCAGCTGGCTTTGTCCCGGCGGGAGTTTGCCCTGGGAATAGGTGGTGACCAGGATCCGGTCCGCCTGCTCGGCCAGCCGAACCGCCTCCTCAATTTCTTCCGGCGTAGGATCATGGGTCCCGGCTTGCCACCCAACCGCTGTTCCACCTGCGATGCTCTTTACCGCATCCACCGTTTCCGGCACCTGGATCACACCCGCCACCAGGGTCCTTTGATTCCCATTCCGGCTGAAGGGCAACACGCCTTCATTTCTTACCAGGGTGACGGAGTGGCGGCCGATCTCGAACGCCTTTTTCCGGTGAAGGGGATGGCCGTTCACCGCCTCCGCCCGTTTCGGATCGGCGTAGCGGTGGGAAAACAGCCCGTACTTCCATTTGACCCGCAACACCCGGCGGACGGAGTCGTCCACCCGCTTTTCGGAGAGCGCTCCGCGCCGGACCGCATCCCGAATCGCTTCCACCGTCTCCACCTGGTCCTCGAAGGAGCCGGTGGCCATGATCACATCCGCACCGGCTTGCACCGCCTTGACCGTGGCCTCCCGGATGCCCCAGTTTTCGTCGATGGCGTCCATGGTCATGGCGTCGGTGATGATGATGCCGTCATAGCCCATCTCGTTCCGCAAAAGCCCTGTCAGCACTTTGGAGGACAGGGTGGCCGGAAGCTCCGGGTCGATGGCTTCCACCACCACGTGGGCCGTCATGATGGAATCGGCCCCCGCGTCAATGGCGGCTTGAAAGGGCGGGAGATGCACTTTTTCCAGGGTTTCCCGATCGTAGCTGACCGTGGGCAGTCCGAGATGGGAGTCCACATCCGTATCCCCGTGTCCCGGAAAGTGTTTGGCCGAGGCGATCACGTTTTCCCGCTGGTAGGCCCGCACCTGGGCGACGGTCAGTTTCGCCGCATGTTGCGGGTTTTCCCCGAAGGCGCGGACGCCGATCACGGGATTTTCCGGATTGGTGTTCACATCGGCCACTGGGGCGAAGTTCCAGGCAAATCCCATCGCCCGGGCTTCCCGAGCAGTCAAGCGGGCGGCTTCCGCGGCATCCCGGATGCTGTGGGTGGCCCCGATCCCCATCTGCCGGGGGAAGGGGGTGGTTCCCCGGCGAATGTTTTGGAAGGTGCCGAACTCCAAATCGGCGGAGATCAGGAGCGGGATTCCCAACCGGGTTTGGGAGGCCCACTTCTGGAGCCGGTTGTTGTATTCGGCCATGAAGGCGGGATTCTCTTTGTTGTAGATGATCACCGAGCCGATGTGGTAATCCTGGATGGCTTTCCGGGTATTTTCATCGGGCATGCCGCCGGGAGGGTTGTGGGTGACCGCCATCACCATCTGCCCGACCTTCTCCTCCAGGGTCATCCGGGAGAGAAGGTGTTCCACTCCGTCTTGGGAAGCCGGGGGATTCGGCGGCGAAGCGGGAGCGGCCTGCACCGATGCGGTCAGGGCAACCCCCAGGGCACAGGCGAAAATTCCCGTCCACACACGGCGAAGGGGGAACATGGCGCCTC
Organism: Bacillota bacterium; assembly: GCA_021793745.1. Taxonomy (GTDB): domain Bacteria; phylum Bacillota; class Bacilli; order Thermoactinomycetales; family DSM-44946; genus Planifilum. The sequence goes on along the minus strand of JAJYSD010000090.1, from coordinate 3,126 downwards.
CTCCTTTACATCCGAATCGTTGATCCTGTTCGACATGGGCGGCGATTTTTCCTTGTCGTTTAAAAACGATTATCACAATTGCAACAACAAAATCCCTCTCCATCTAACGGATGGAGAGGCGAGGAGGCAGCAGTCCTTGGATTTTCAGAGTTGCGTCTGTTGTTCGGAGGCGCGGGGTTGGCGAGCAAGCCTTTTGTCCAACAGGGAGACGGAAACCATGATGATCAGGCTGGCGGCCATGCCGTACATGATGGGATCGGTGGAGGTGATGCCCAGAAGGGCCAGCCCGCCGATCACCACGACGGTGCCCCCGATCACCGCGGAGAAGCCGGCCTTGGGGGTCGCTTTCTTCCAAAATATTCCTAAGACCACCGGGATGAAGATCGCCCCGGACAGGATGGCGTAGGCCACATCCAGCGCCACCAGCACGTCCTGGATCCAGATGGCGAAGGTGATGGCGAGGGCCCCCAGGAACAAAGTGGATGCTTTGGATATCCAGATATATTTCCGGTCGTCGGCATCCCTGAACAGAAAGCGAACGAGGATGTCGTTGGTCAAGAGCGTGGATGACGCGAGCAGCGAGCCGGAGGCATTGGACATCAGTGCGGCACAGACGGCGGCGAGCACCAGTCCCAGCAATCCGGGGGGAAGGATGTCGCTTGCCATCGCGGCAAAGGCGTCCTGGGGCTGCTCAAGGGCCGGGAGGGCCACGAGGGCGCACATCCCGATCAGGCTGAGGGCGATGGCCCAGGCGATGCTGTAGGCACCGGCAAATACAGCGCCCGTTCGGGAGACGGTGGCGGTCCGGGCTGTGAACACCCGCTGCCAGATATCCTGGGATACCACCATGCCCAGACAATAGAGGAGGAAATATTGAAAGATCTGGGTTCCTCCGATATGGGTGACATCCAGGTGGGTGGCCGGAACCTGGTTTATGAGGGCGGAGAAGCCCCCGACGTGGGAGAGGGACCTGGGCAACATGACGAAGAACACGCCGACGGTCATGATGACAAACTGGATCACGTCGGTCATGGTGACACTCCACATACCGCCCAACAGAGTATAAAAGATGACGATTCCCCCGCCGACGATCATGGAGGTCGTCAGCTCCCAGCCGAGGATCGCATGGATGATGGATCCCATGCCGATCACCTGTGTCACCGTCACCATGATCGTATAGATCACCGCTACGCCGGCGCTGATCAGACGGGTCTGATCGCCGTATTTGAGTCCCAGCAGCTCGCTGATGGTTGTCACCTTCAATCGGTTGAAGGCGCCGCTGAAAAACAGTCCCAGCAACATGATGCCGAATCCCAGCATCACGACGAACCACATGCCGGAGATCCCGTGCTCATATCCCAGTCTGGCGGCGCCGATGGTGGCGGCCCCGCCGATGATGACCGCGACCAAACAGCTGCAGTAGATGACCAACCCCAAATTGCGGCCGGCCAAAACATATTCCTCCGGGGTGTTCACCTTGCGGGTGCCGATCATGCCAATCCCGATCAGGATGAGAAAATAGAGCAGGAGCACCCCTGTATCCCATAGGTTCATTCGAAGACCTCCTTCATGGAGCCGGATGGCCGGGGGAATCCAATTCCCGCAGTACCCGTTCGAACACATCCAGCCCTTCGTCGATCTGATCTCGGGTGACAGTGAGCGGGGGAATCATGCGGATCACTTCACCCTGATTTCCGCAGAGATAGAATAAGACCCCGTAATCGGCGCATCGGCGGAGAATCCGCATCAGCGTTTCGCCGTCGGGATCCCCGGTTTTGGGATCGACGATTTCGATTCCGATCATGAGTCCGACGGTGCGGACATCTCCGATGCGCCTGTGTCTCTTGCGGAGCTGCTCCAGTTTTTCCCGGGCGTAGGCGCCCATTTGACGGCAATTGCTCAAGAGGTTCTCCTCTTCGATGACCCGGATGGTTGCCAGCGCCGCTTCGCAGGCGATGGGGTTTCCTCCGAAGGTGGTTGCGTGCGCCCCCGGTGTCCACTTCTGCATCAGCTCCCGGGAGGCGGCGGTGGCGCTGAGGGGGAGGCCGGAGGCGATTCCCTTGGCGATGGCCATGATATCCGGCGTCACGCCGAAGGTTTGGGCGGCGAACCACTCGCCGGTCCTACCGAAGCCGGTCTGCACCTCGTCAAAGACGAGCAGGATATCGTGGCGGTCACAGATTTCCCGCAGGCGGACCAGCCACTGACGGGGCGGCACCACATATCCGCCTTCGCCCAGAACGGGCTCCAGAATAACGCAGGCCACTTCCTCCGGTGACACCTGATGGCGAAAAAGCCGGCTGAAGTTCCGCTCCAGCTCCGCCACGCACCACTCGGCGACGCTTTGTCCCGGCGGGCATTCGCGGGGAGCCGCATAGGGAATCGGATATACGCCGGATACCGCGTGGAGATGGTTCCGATATCTGCTCTTGGAGGTGCTGACGCTCAGCGCTCCCAGGGAACGCCCGTGAAAACCCCCGGTAAAGGAAACGATGCAGGGCCTTCCGGTGGCGTGCTTGGCCAGCTTGATCGCCCCCTCCACCGCTTCCGCACCGCTGTTTCCGAAAAAGAAACAGTCCAGCCCGTCGGGCAGGATGCGGGTCAGCTCCTCCGCCAACTTCAAGGCGGATTCGTAGACGATCACCCCCATGGGCCCGTGAAGCAAGCGATCCGCCGCCGCTTTGATCGCCTCGACCACCTTCGGATGGCGGTGACCCACATTGGTCACGGCGATGCCGGAGGTGAAATCGAGATACTTCTTTCCATCCAATCCCAGGTAGTAGCCCCCCTCTTCGCCGACCACCGGCAGATTGGGAAAATCTTTCGCCATGGTCGGGGCCAGATGGCGGTTCATTCGCTGAAGAAACGTTTCCTTTGTGCTCATCGGAAATCACTCCTTTATTTCTGCCGCTTTTTTGCTTTTCGTCCCGGGCGATCGATCCGGTGGAGGAGTGGGTCCCGAAAGTATAACAATACGATTATACGAATAAATATCCACATCGTCCAGAATAAAGTTGGTATAGGGAAGATATACCTGAAACCGTGTCGAAACCGATAGCGCGGAAGGCCATATCGTCGCCGGATCGGTCGCGCTTTACGGAACGACGGTTGCCGTCCTTTCATGCG
>JAJYSD010000089.1 GCA_021793745.1 Bacillota bacterium | reverse complement strand
TCCGATCTTATGTATTCTTTTATACGATTTAAGCGTACCACAATCCGGGACGACTTGCAATCATCCTTTTGCATTTTTCCCTGGTTTGTTCGGGAAAAGGCGGCTTAAGCCGCCTCCCCCCTCAAATCCGTTCCATGTCCGTCTTTTCCACCTTCTCGACAACCTCTTCATCCCCGTTTTGCGCATTGATCAGCACCCGGTACTGACTCTCCCCGATCGTTCCCAGAAATTCGTAACAGAGCACCTCTTTTCCCTGGTCGTTCAAAATCAGTGCCATCTGCTGATCCTGGACACGAATCCGTTTGCTCAGCCGTTTACGCGCCTCTGCCGGGGTGAGCTCGGGCTTGGGAAGCTTCCGGTCCCGATGGTTAAAGACAAACTCGTCGGCTGAGAAGGCCAGCACTTCGCCGTTGTCCAGGGCAACCTTGACGGTGACAGTTTCGGGATAAATCCGTACCTTCCCTTCCCTGCGGACGAGATTGAAGGTGGCGGCATTATCCTTTTCATCGTAGGAGACGACCTCCATGAAGGGATAGCGGAGCCGGTCCAAAAAGGCTTCGGCTCTGCCCTGGGCCTGTTCAAGATCCATCCCCTTTTTCCCGATCGGCCGATTAAACATCATCCAGAGCACATGGCCCCCCACCTTGGTCACATCCGCATACACCGTGTGCTCTCCCCGCTTCAGACTGAGACTGTACGTGGCATCGTTTCCCTTGTCGCCTGAGGCGACTTCGATTCCCCGGGTGTCGGGGCGATCCAGCATCTCGGCCAGCCGCTTTTTCGCCTCTTCCGCGGTGATCCTCTTCCCCTTCAGCTTCCGATGTTGCTTCAGCTGGCTCATCCCCATGTTGTTCACCGTCGGGCCCCAATCCACTTCCGGATATTCATTCACCAACTGATCGACCCTGCGAAATCCGTCAATGATGGTGTTGTCCATTTTCTTATCTTCACTCGCCAGGGCCAGCTCGACATCCATCCACCGCAAATTTTTCTTCAACACCTGGGACTGAATTTTTTGCAGATCGCGCTGAATTTGGTTCGATCGTTGATAGAGGGAGCGGAGGGTGTTCCACTCCTTGTCCGTCAAGGGCTCGCGATCCAGATCCCGCAGCCCTACCCGGTAGGAAAACTGCCCGATCTTGGCCAAAAATTCTTCGGTCTTGTCAAAGGGAACCAGGCTCAAGGGCAGCTGGCCCAGGTCGCTCTGGGCTGCGTATGCCAGGCGCCACACGTTGGTCAGGCATTGGGAAATCTGGCGACGCGAACCGAGGGCGAGGGATTTGCCCAGCTCATCCTGCAACTTATTAATGTGAAAGTTGAGATCGTGAAAGGCCCGTTGATATTGGTTCTCCGCCTTAATCAACAGGGCGTTCTTATCCTGGTTCTCCTGATAACCCCACACGGTCGTCGCGACGAGGGCGACCAAAGCCACCGGCAAAAGTATGACGGCAATCCGTCTGAACACGACTGCTCACTCCTTCATTCAAGGTTGGGCAAACACTGTCACCGCCAACCTTTTCTCCGCAGTCCGGTTCTTCCGTCTCCGCGGGTTGATTCAAGAAATAGTCTGAGCGCCGTGAACCCGGATTATGCAAAGAAAAAAAGCCGGGAAAACCCGGCTAGGTGTCGGAAGGAAGGATTATTTCGCGGCGCGGCAACGCGACCAGGAAACTGAAAAGGACGCCGCGCTCCCGGAGGAAATATCAACCCGGATTACACCTTCTCCATCGTAATGTCGAAGTCTTCTTCGTTGTCGCAAAGGCATCGCTTAAATCCCGTATCCACCTGCCCCTTGCGCATCTGACCTTTCAGTATGAACTGCTCACCGCACTTTCTGCAACGGATCTTTACAAGATAGCGATTCCGCAAACTTCCTTCCCCCTCCTTCCGCAGAATCGTCATGTGCATCCGCTCCTCTCGACATCGTTTAGTTTTGACGAAACAAGTCCGATTTAATATGGATTCCCCTTGCTCGATTGTCCCGCCTCCAAATGCTGAGCGATCCTTTCCCCGTGAAAGCGTCCGTTTTCGATGAAAATCGAATTGGCGTCGTGTCCGGCGGCGATCACACCGGCGATGTATAATCCCGGAACATCGGTTTCCATCGTATCCGGATCATGAACCGGCGCTCCCGTCTCCGGATCGATCGAGACGCCCAACCGCTGGAGTATCGAAAAATCCGGCCGGTATCCGGTCATGGCAAACACCACATCGTTGGGAAGGGTAAATGCGCGCCCCTCCTGCTCCAGCACCACGTAGTCCGGGTGGATCTCTTTCACTTCCGTATTCCAATACATGCGAACCCACCCCTTATTAATGGCGCTTTCAATCACCGGTTTCACCCACGCCTTCACACTCTCCGTAAAAGCACCCCGGCGGTAAGCCATCGTCACCCGGGCTCCAACCCGATGGAGCTCCAGCGCCGCTTCCACGGCGGAGTTTTTTCCGCCGATCACCAGCACCTCCATATCGGCGTACGGATGTGCCTCGCGGAAATAATGATGGACCTTCGGCAAATCCTCGCCGGGAATGTCCATTCGGTTGGGATTGTCATAATAGCCGGTGGCTATGACGAGATGAGGGGCTTGATAGCGGTTTTCCCCGCCGTCTCTCGTTTCGGTGAATACGGAGAAACCGTCCTCCGTCTTTTCCGCCCGGATCACCTTTTCATAGGTGTGTACCTTCAACGCGTACTTTTTCGTCACCGCCCGGTAATAATTCAACGCTTCCGTGCGAACCGGCTTTTCCCCGGCGGTGACAAAGGGAATTCCACCGATCTCCAACAGTTCCGGCGTACTGAAAAATTGCATGTTGGTCGGAAAATGATAAATCGAATTGACCAGGCAACCCTTTTCGATCACCAGGGGATTCATCCCCCGTTTTTTCGCTTCGATCGCCGCCGACAATCCACAGGGTCCGGCACCGACAATAATTGGATCGTACATCGATATCCCTCCATCGCCACAGAAAAAACACCCTTAAAACAGGGTGCTTTTTCTGGGAAATGACGTCCCGGGCGGGACGCCCCGGATTTATTATAACCCAACTATGCCCAACCGCGAAAGCGGGAGGCCTCCGCCATTTTGCGAACGCCGACCATGTAGGCGGCCAACCGCATGTCCACATTCCGCGAACGGGCCAGGTTGTATACGTTATCAAAAGCACTGACCATGGTCTCTTCCAGCTTGCGCTCCACTTCTTCCTCCGACCAATAATACCCCTGGTTGTTTTGAACCCACTCAAAGTAGGAAACGGTAACCCCGCCGGCGCTGGCCAACACATCCGGCACCAGCAGAATCCCCCGTTCGCTCAAGATGCGGGTCGCCTCCAGGGTCGTCGGCCCGTTGGCCGCCTCCACCAGGATATCCGCCCGGATGCGATGCGCATTGGCGGCGGTGATTTGGTTGGATACGGCAGCCGGGACGAGAATGTCACAATCCAGCTCCAGCAGCTCCTGGTTGGTAATGGTATCCTTAAAGAGGCGGGTCACCGTTCCGAAGGAGTCCCTGCGATCCAACAAATAATCGATATCCAAGCCGTTTTCGTCATACAAGCCGCCGTACACGTCGGAAATGCCGATTACCTTGGCACCCGCATCGCTCATAAACTTCGCCAGGAAGCTGCCGGCATTGCCGAATCCTTGGATGACCACCCTTGCATCCTTCAGATCCAGGTTCCGACGCTTGGCCGCCTCTCGAATCATGATGGTGACCCCTTTGGCCGTGGCGGTTTCACGCCCCCGGGAACCGCCCAACACCAGCGGCTTTCCGGTAATGAACGCCGGGGAATCAAACTCTCGGATCCGACTGTATTCATCCAGCATCCATGCCATGATCTGCGAGTTGGTAAACACGTCCGGGGCAGGAATATCCTTGGTCGGTCCGACAATCTGGCTGATGGCCCGGACATAGCCCCGGGACAGCCGCTCCAGCTCGCGGAAAGACAACTGGCGCGGATCGCAGACGATCCCCCCCTTGCCCCCGCCGTAGGGCAAGTCCACAATTCCCGCTTTGATGCTCATCCAAATTGCAAGCGCTTTCACTTCATCTTCAGTAACATCCGGATGAAACCGTACGCCTCCTTTGGTGGGACCCACCGCATCGTTGTGTTGCGCCCGGTAGCCGGTGAACACCTTGACGCTGCCGTCGTCCATGCGGACGGGGATGCGAACCGTCAATGTCCGCAGCGGCTCCTTCAGCAATTCATACACGTGCTCGGGATAACCCAATTTATCGAGTGCCCGCTTGATCACCGTCTGCGTCGATGCGAGGACATCCGTCTCTTCACTTTCCGGAAGCGCCTGTTTTTCGGTTTCTTCCGTTTGCTGTGCCATCTTTTAACCACCCCAAAATATATGATCCCAATCAGTCCATTACCAAGTATACACCAGTTGTTCAAAAAAGAACACTGCCTGAAGGGAAGTAGAGTATAATGATTGTTGGAAATGGAGAAATGGCACGTCACCTCGTATGCCGTTTCGGAGAGGAGGCCTTTCATGTCCCGTACCGTATTGTTCGCCTTTGCCCATCCCGATGACGAAACCTTCACCTGCGGCGGTTCCATCGCCCGATACGCCGATCAAGGGAATACCCGTCTCGTACTCTACTGCGCCACCCGGGGCGAAGCGGGGAAAACCGCAGGGGTTTGCGCACCGGAAGAGCTGGGAGACGTCCGGACTGAAGAATTGAAACGGGCCGGCGAAATCTTGGGATTGGATCGCATCATTCTCCGGGATCACGGGGACGGTCGGCTGAAGGACCTGCCGGAGGGGATGCTGTCCAGGGATATCGGTTCCGTCATAGAAAGCATCAAACCCGATGTGATCATCACCTTTCCGCCCCACGGAATCTCCGGCCATCCGGATCACCGGGCAATTCAAAAAGCCGCGCTGCAGGCCGTATTGGAGAGCGATCGGAGGGCATTCACCTCCCTGTACTACGTCGCCATTCCGAAATCGGTCACCCGCACAATGCCGCGTCCGGTTCACGCAACCGACGACGAGCAGATCACCGCAGCGATCGATGTGACCCCTTATCGGCGGCGCATCGCCGAAGCGCTCCGTCAACACCGGACCCAGAAAGCCTCCATCGAGCGCGTATTTCCCGGCGTCCTCGAAGGAAAGCTGGAACAGCTCCGGCGAAAGGAATATTTCCAACTGGTCATCCACAGGGGACAGCCCGTTCGCGGGACGACCCGCTCCGATGACTGGTTTCGATCGGAAATCATATAACCGCGCCCCATGGCGCGGCTTTCTGATCAGGAGAAATATTGAACGAGCCGGTGAACGGCATCTTCCCCCAAAACCTGGGTCCCGTATTCCATCAACACATGTTCGGTCAGCGTAGAAGCTTCCCCGTATTCGGAAAGAATCGCCACTAAGGCGTCCAAATTCTTGGTTTTTACATCCTCATCAAAGACCAGGAAATATTGTCCCTGATAGGCATAAACCTTTCCTTCACGCTCCACGAGTGGGTGCATGCGTATCGCCGCTTGTACGAGGTCCTCGAAATCGGCAAACCGGAAGATGATCTGATCGCTTTCCTCCAAGGTAACCTCCAGTTCGTAGATGTCTTCATCGTCGAACTCCTCGGAGTGGGCAGACGGACGCCCCCGCGTGACGATGACGACCATTCCCTGAGCCGGAAGAGCAAACACTTCCACCGCAACGGGTCCTGCAATCTCAAAACCCAATTCCCGATACGCCTGCTCCATCATTTCGTTGAAGAGTTCGTGTACTTTCGGGATGTCTTGCCACATGTCCTCCTTTTCAATACCGCGTTCCACCAGGTCATCCATCGAGAGGTAGAAGCGGATTTTATCCCGACCCAATCGCTCGACACGCATGGCTTACCCCTCCTCGCTGGAGACCTCTTCACTACAGCGTATGAGAGGATCTCCCCTTTCGTTCCGCATCCGATTTCCTATTTTTCTTCCTTTAATAAAAGGATACACCAAGGCTGTCCACTTTTTCACCCGGAGTATCGAGGGAATTTTTCCCTCGGAGAAAATAAAAAAGAACCCTGCATCCAGGGGTATCGCTACAGTCGTTTTGGAGGGGGCACCCGGATTCGAACCGGGGATAAGGGATTTGCAGTCCCGTGCCTTACCACTTGGCTATGCCCCCATATGAATTGG
>JAJYSD010000088.1 GCA_021793745.1 Bacillota bacterium | reverse complement strand
AGCCAATTTGAAGGGCAAATTGTCACGGACGAAAATGGCCGAATTCCCGGTGGGAATTCGGCCGATGGCCGGTCATTCGATGGACGGTATGAGGTTGATCCGGTTCCCCGGTTGCAGGCGGGGATTTAAATAATGGCGGGGATCCGGGGAAAGGAGGCGCAGGATCCTCGCCTCCCCGTTTTTCAGGACCTCGACCTGCATCGATACACCGCCGATGGATACGTCCCGGATTTGGCGCTCCGGGGGACGGTGGGGATCCATGAAGATCCATTCGGAGGGGAAGATCGTGTGATGAATCATTGGACAGTGCCCCCCGTTTTCCGGGATTCGATCAGCCGATTCAACTCCGCCATGGCATCGTCCAACCCCCCGACCCGGTCGATCAGCCCAAAGCCCACGGCGTCGCGGCCGATCACATTGGTACCGATATCCCGCGCCAGTTCGCCGGTTCGGAACATCAGCTGCCGAAACGTATCCTCCGAGATATTGGAATGGCCCACCACAAAACGGATCACCCGTTCCTGCATCTTTTCCAGATACTCGAAGGTCTGGGGAACACCGACAACCATGCCCGTCAACCGGATCGGATGAATGGTCATGGTGGCCGTTTCGGTAATGAAGCTCACATCGGCCGCCACCGCAATCGGCACTCCGATGCTGTGCCCTCCCCCGAGGACGAGGGAAACCGTCGGTTTGCTCATCGTGGCGATCATTTCGGCGATGGCCAGGCCCGCTTCCACGTCTCCTCCGATCGTGTTGAGGACAACGATCACGCCCTCCACCTGCGCATTTTGCTCGGCGGCTACGATTTGAGGAATCACGTGCTCATATTTGGTCGTCTTGTTGTGGGCAGGCATAACCAGATGTCCCTCGATTTGGCCGATCACCGATAAACAATAGATGTTGGATTCCAACTGGGGAACATTCGATTGACCCAAATGCTGGATCGCTTGAAGCGTCTCCTTCTTCGGATTCTCCCCTTCCGCTAAGGGCTTTTCATTGCTGAACAGATCCACTATGTGCACACCCCTTTGTCCCGGAGTCCAGCGGCAGGGGTTCGAGGACCTTCGAAAACGCGATCGCCTTTGGACAAACCCACCGCTGGGCGTCCCGTCTTCCCAACCTAGTATGCTCAGAGATCCCGCCAAATAATAAAGTGTCCCTTCGGATCCACGTGTAAAAGGCCCCCGTCAACCGACGCACCGATCCGCAAACAGCGCAAAAAAGCCGGCACCCTCTTCGGTGCCGGCCTTTGGGACCGAAAGCATCAGACCTCCATGATGATCGGCAAAATCATCGGGCGCCTCCGCGTCCGATCGTACAGGAAGCGGCTCAGAGCGTCCCGGATGCTGGTTTTCAGGGAGGCCCATTCGCTGACTCGGTTCTTCATGCATTTTTCCATCGTCTGAGTGACAATGCGGTTCGCTTCATCCAGCAGTTTCTCCGATTCCCGCACGTATACGAAACCGCGGGAAATAATATCCGGTCCGGACAAAATCGTGCCGTTGTTTTTGCTCAGGGTGACTACAACCACCAAAATTCCATCCTGTGACAACAACTTGCGGTCTCTGAGCACGATATTTCCAACGTCTCCGACTCCTAAACCATCGATCAACACATTGCCCGTGGCAATCTTGGGACCGTAGCGTGCTTTTCCGCCGGAGAACTCCACCGTGTCTCCATTGTCGCAGATAAAGATGTTCTCCGGTCGAACGCCAACGGACTCGGCAAGTTGGGCGTGAGCGCGCAGCATGCGATACTCACCGTGAATCGGGATAAAGTACTTGGGGCGGATGAGGTTCAGCATCAATTTCAGGTCTTCCTGCGACCCGTGGCCGGATACGTGCACACCGTGTTGGGACGTCGTACTGTAGACGACATCCGCACCGATCCGAAACAGTTGATCCACCGTCCGTGCGACAAACTTCTCATTCCCCGGAATGGGCGTGGCCGCGATCACCACGGTGTCGCCGGGAAGCACCTCCACCTTGCGGTGGGAGGAATGGGCCATCCGGGTCAAAGCTGACATCGGCTCTCCTTGACTTCCCGTCGACATCACCGCCACCTGATGGGCGGGCAGGCGATTAATCTCATCCGGGTCGATCAACAATCCGTCCGGAACCCGAAGGTATCCCAGCTCCATCCCGATGTTGACCACATTCACCATGCTGCGTCCCACAACCGCCAATTTACGCCCATGGTTGTGAGCGGCATCCATCACTTGCTGAATTCGGTGAATGTTGGAGGCGAAGGTGGCTACGATGATCCGCTGTTTCGCCTTGCGGAAAACCTCCTCCAAGGCATCTCCGACCACCCGCTCCGAACCGGTAAAGCCAGGCCGCTCCGCGTTGGTGCTGTCCGACAAAAGGCACAAAACCCCTTTTCTTCCGATCTCAGCCATCTTGTGCATTTCCGCAGCCTGACCGTTCACCGGAGTCAGGTCGAACTTGAAGTCCCCTGTGTGCACTACCAGGCCTTCCGGGGTTTCGAGACAAATCCCCACGGAATCCGGAATACTGTGATTGGTTTTGAAAAACGTGGCCTTGATCGAACCGAGTCTCACTTCCGAACGGCTGTGAATCAGAATCCGCTTCGTCTCGTTCAACAGGTGCGCTTCCCTCAACTTGTGTTCGACAAGGCCCAAAGTCAGCTTGGTTCCGTAAACCGGCACGTTCAGATGGCGCAGGATATAAGGAAGTGCCCCGATGTGATCCTCATGTCCGTGCGTCAAAAGGATCCCGCGTACTTTCTCGCGGTTTTCAATCAGGTACGTGATATCGGGGATGACCACATCGATCCCCAACATCTCCTCTTCCGGGAACATCAGCCCCGCATCGATTACGACGATATCATCCCCGTACCGAACCACGTACATGTTCTTCCCGATTTCGTCCAACCCACCGAGCGCAAAAATGGTTAATTTGCCTCGTGAGTTGAATTTCGCCAAAAAAATACCCTCCTGTATTCAGTTGTCAGTCACCCGAACCGCACAAACCACTTGCGTCAATTATACACGAATCAAAGTCGGGGACGCAATAATTCATCTCCGGAAATCCTCCGGAAAAGACAACGCCCCGGGTGCTTCCCCGGAGCGTCCTTGCAAGGAGCGTCAAATATGGAGCTTTTCAAGCAGATCCCGGATATGGCGCTGTTCGGCCTCCGTCGGAGGCACGAGGGGCAGCCGCACCGTCGGTTCACACAATCCCTTCAGGTGCATGGCATATTTGACGGGAACCGGATTGGCGGTGATGAACAAGCCCTCAAACAGCGGAGTATACTGCTGGTGCAAACGGGCCGCCCTCCGGACGTCGCCGGCGAAAAAGGCCTCCATCATCTCCTTCAATTGGAGACCGACCAGGTGGCTGGCCACGCTGACGACCCCGACCCCTCCCACAGACAGGATCGGCAGCAGGAATTTGTCGTCTCCGCTGTAGACCGCCACCCTATCCGGTACGCGGGACGCCAGTTCCGTCACCTGCGACAAGTCGCCGCTCGCTTCCTTGATCGCCACCACGTTGTCCAACTCCGTCAGCCGGACCATGGTGTCGACGGAGATGTTCATCCCGGTCCGCCCGGGAACATTGTAGAGCATCACCGGGAGGGAGGTGGACTCGGCGATCCGTTTAAAATGGCGGTACAAACCCTCCTGGGACGGTTTGTTGTAATAGGGGCCGACCAACATGACCCCGTCCACCCCCGCCTCCTCCGCCTCCTTCGTCAGCTGGACGGAGGCTTCGGTGTTGTTGCTGCCCGTTCCGGCGATCACTTTGATCCGGCCGTCCACCTGCCGGCTCACCCGGCGGAAAAGCTCCAGCTTTTCCTCTTGTTGGAGGGTCGGCGACTCCCCGGTGGTACCGGCCACCACGAGGGAATCCGTTCCCGTTTGAATCAGATGTTCAACAAGTTTTGAAACCTGCTCCCAATCGATCGCTCCGTCCCGGGTGAACGGAGTAATCATCGCTGTCACCAATCTGCCAAATTGCACGTCAGTCATCCTCCATTTGTGATGTCGTGGCGATGTTTCGCCCTACCTTCGCGCTATTGATAACGAATCTTGTGAAGCTCAAACTTGCGGTGAAGAGACCGAACCGCCTTTTGCATATCTTCCCCTCGCACCAGGACCCAAATGGTGGTATGGGAGTCCGCCGATTGCAAGATCTGAACATCCTCCTCCGCAAGGGCCTCCACAATTTTGGCCATGACACCGGGCACCCCCGCGATGCCGGCACCCACCGCGGAAACCTTGGCGCAGTTCCGGTGGAGTTCCGCCTCAAAACCCAATTCCTGCAAGATGGCTTCGGCACGGTCCGCCCATTCGTCAAAAACCGTGTACGCCACACCGCTCGGGTTTACATTGATGAAATCGATGCTGATTCCATTTTCAGCCATCGCCTTGAACACCCTCAGCTGCAGATCGTACTGCCCTTCCCCCGCCCGAACTTTGATCTGGGTGACACCCGGAACCTGCGTAATTCCTGTAATCAGCCGGTCGTTCACTTCCCCGGCCAAACGGTTCACTTCCCGCTGATGGGTGACGAGGGTACCGGGGCTATCGGAGTGGGTGGAACGGACGCGGATCGGAACATTGGTCTGCATGGCGATCTCCACGGCCCGGGGATGAATCACCTTGGCCCCTTGAAAGGCGAGGTTGCACATCTCCGTGTAGGTGACCGTACTTAAAGGCACCGCCTCTTCCACGATGCGGGGATCCGCCGTCATGATCCCGTTCACATCGGTGAAGATATCCACCATTTCCGCTCCCAGGGCGACCCCGAGGGCTGTGGCGGTCGTGTCGCTTCCTCCGCGCCCGAGGGTGGTGATCTCCCCTTCGGTCGTCCGGCCCTGGAACCCGGCGACGATCACCGGCCGTCCCTTTTCCAGTTCCTGGCGGACCCGGACGGGATTGACGGTGATGATCTGGGCATTGGTATGATCATTGTTGGTGATGATCCCCGCCTGCCCCCCTGTCAGCACACAGCTGTCAATCCCTTTGGATCGAAGGAGGCTGGCCAGGATGGATGCGGAAATGATCTCTCCGCAGTGAAGGAGTAAATCCAACTCCCGGGGCAATAGGGCGTTGCCGTTGCTTTTGACCCATTCCAGCAGGGTATCGGTGGCGTAGGGAGACCCCTTCCTTCCCATCGCCGAAACGACAACCACCAAATGATACCCGTCATCCAAGGCAGTCTGTATATGGTGAATCACCCGTTCCCGCAATTCCGGTGTCGCCAGGGAAGTGCCTCCAAATTTTTGAACCAGAATCTTCATGCCCTGCCCCCTTCTACTGGTCGGCGGATACGAGGAGTTCTGCGATTTGTACCGTATTGGTCGCCGCTCCCTTTAACAGGTTATCCGCTACGACCCATAGGTGAAGTCCTTTGGGATTGTGCAAATCGCGGCGGATTCGTCCCACAAAAACCTCGTGACGATCGGCCGCTTCCAGCGGCATGGGATACACCTGCTCGAAAATATCATCTTGAACGATGATGCCCGGCGCTTCCGCCAAAATGCGGCGAACCGCCTCCGGATCCGCTTCCTCCTTCAATTCCACATAGATCGACTCGCTGTGCCCGCGGACAACCGGAATGCGCACGCAGGTGGCGCTTACCTGGATGGTCTCGTCATCGAAAATCTTTTGGGTCTCCCGGACCATTTTCATCTCTTCCAATGTGTACCCGTTTTCCTGGGCAACATCGCACTGCGGAATGGCGTTAAAGGCGATGGGGTAATGCTTGGACAGCTTGCTCACCGGCAGCACTTCACAGGAAGGCTCTTCGCCGCTTACCACCGCCCGGGTTTGACGGTTCAATTCCTCGATCGCCTGCCAACCGGAGCCGGAGACCGCCTGATACGTCGAAACGATGACCCGTTCCAACCCATACCGGTCACGGAGCGGCTTTAAGGCGACGACCATCTGAATCGTCGAACAGTTGGGATTGGCGATAATCCCCTTATGTTCCCGAACCTTGGATCCGTTCACTTCAGGGACGATCAGGGGCACATCGGGGTCCATTCGAAAGGCATTAGTATTGTCAATCACGACGGCTCCCCGTGCCACCGCCTCCGGCGCCAGCCTGGCGCTGATGCCCCCGCCGGCGCTGAACAGCGCGATATCTACGCCTTCAAAGGCATCGGGAGTGGCTTCGCGGACAACCACCTCTTCACCCCGGAAACGGACCTTTTTGCCCGCGGATCGA
>JAJYSD010000087.1 GCA_021793745.1 Bacillota bacterium | reverse complement strand
CATCGGGCCGGTTCACGGTGATCTGCCGGTCGAAGCGGCCCGGCCGGAGCAGCGCGGGATCCAGGATGTCCGGCCGGTTGGTGGCGGCCATCACGATGATCCCGTCATTGGCGTCAAAGCCGTCCATCTCCACCAACAGCTGGTTCAGCGTCTGCTCCCGTTCGTCGTGGCCGCCGCCCAGCCCGGCGCCCCGCTGGCGTCCGACGGCGTCAATCTCGTCGATGAAAATGATGCAGGGATGGTTCTTTTTCGCCTGTTCAAACAGGTCGCGAACCCGGGAAGCCCCCACGCCGACAAACATTTCCACGAAGTCGGAACCGCTGATGCTGAAAAAGGGCACCTGGGCCTCTCCGGCCACTGCTCGCGCCAGCAGGGTTTTTCCCGTACCCGGGGGTCCCACCAGGAGCACCCCTTTGGGAATCCGCGCCCCGATGGTGTCGAACTTCCGGCTGTGCTTGAGGAAATCGACGATCTCCTCCAGCTCCGCCTTCTCCTCGTCAGCCCCGGCTACGTCGTCGAAGGTGACCCGCTTCTTCTCCTCGTTGTACAGCTTGGCCCGGGATTTGCCGAAGTTCATCACCCGGTTGCCGCCGCCCTGGGCCTGATTCAATACCCAGAAGAAGAGGAGGAGCAGAAGCACGAGGGGGACGATCGACGTCAGAAAGGTGAGCCACAGGGAATCGCCCTTGGCCTTTTCGATTTTGATGTGGACCTTGTTTTTCTTCAGGTCGTTGATCTCCTGGGTGTCCAGCGGGATGTGGGTCACAAAATTTTTTGCCTGTCCCGGGGAGGCATTTTTGTATTTCCCCTCAACGCGGAAGGTTTCGCCTTCCGGACGGACCATGACTTCGGCGATTTGCCCCCCACTCAGCTTCTCTTTATATTGGGTGTATGTAAGTGTTTCCGTCTCGGCCTCCTGTTGGATAAACACATTGGCAATCCCGACGGCCACCAGAATGAGAATAATATATAATCCGGGAATCCGGAAGACGTTTTTCATAAGAGATTGTGGGCAGCGGAGACCCCCTCGATCCCCGGGGGAAAGCCGCCTTTGCCTCCTTTCTATTTGACAGGTCAGGGTGCGGAATTGAGGGAATGCACAAAAGGCATTTTGGTCAAAAAGTACAAGAATGGGCTTGGTCACCTTGCCCCCGGCGAGGTGAAAGCCCTTATTTCCTGGAGCCTTTGCTCATCTGTGACGTATCGACAGAACCCATCGATGACTCCCCTATAAACCCTTCCATCATTTTACCACAGCCGTCAGTCTCCCACAACCGAGTTCTTCCGGTAAACCTCTTCCTTCAAAATGCCGATATAGGGCAGATTTCGATACTTCTCCGCATAATCCAAGCCGTAACCGACCACAAAGGCATCCGGAACGGTGAAGCCGCAGTAATCCGGGGTCAGATCCACCGTCCGGCGGTGCGGTTTGTCCAGCAGGGTGACCACCTTGACCGATGCAGCGTTGCGCTGGCGCAGCAGCTCCAGCAGGTAGCTCAGGGTCAGTCCGCTGTCGATGATGTCCTCCACCACCAGGACGTGCCGCCCCTCCACCGAGGCGTCCAAATCCTTGATGATCCGCACCACTCCGGAAGAAACCGTCGAGGCGCCGTAGCTGGAGACGGCCATGAAGTCCATCTCTAAGGGGATGTTCATCTGACGGACGAGATCTGTCATAAACAGGGCTGCCCCCTTCAACACACAGATGCAGAGGGGGTTTTTCCCGCGATAATCCTCCGCCAGCTGTTGTCCCAATTCTTGTACCTTTTGCTGGATCCTTTCCTCTGTAATCAAAATTTCCCGTATATCTTCGTGCATGGATACCCGGTTCCCACCATCCACCTGAATCCCGGATTCAAGCAGACCGGCCTCCAACCAGGAGTTCGCCCCCCTTTCCCATAGATTATCACCCGCATAGAACGGATATGACAGAAAACCGCCGCCCGGCATCCCGGGCACTTCTTCATTCCACACCGAAACCGATGTCAGGCCTCCTCCGCCCCCTCCCTGTCAGGCAGCCATATCAAATACAGAAATCGCCGGGTGCCCTTCGTCACCGGCGCCCAATCGGAGCGGCGCAGGCCCGGAATCCAGATGATCTCCTCCCCATGGACCACCATCGGCCATCGCTGCCGCATGCGCCGGGGAACCTTGGCATCGATCATGATCTCTTTCACCTTTTTGGAGCCCGCCAGCCCGAGGAGGCGCATGCGGTCACCGGGACGACGCGGCCGCACGTAGAGGGGGTGCTCCAACCGATCGGCATCGAAGACGGCCCACCGGCCGGGCAGTTCCTCCGCCGCCAGGGATCGCTCCGCCACCCGGACCTGGATCCTCCCGCCCATGTCCGGCAGGGTCGTCACGCCGGGAACCGCCAGGGGGATGGCTTTCCCCTCGGGATCCGGAGGGTCCGCGTCCGCCCTGCGGAGATGGAGCCGCCCGTACTCCCGTTCCGCTTCCAGGTTTCCCGGCAGGTGCAGGCGGTTTCCCGTGCCGCCCTCCGTCAGGGAGAGCACCCGGTCCACGGCATTCATGGGCACCTCAGCCGCTTCGCCCTTCACAAGATAATTTAAGTGTAGTTTAATCAATCTCCTTTGTAAAGCAACGGGCTGCCGCCGGAGGGCCGAGATGTCCAGGGTGATCTCCCCGCTCCCCCGCCGGACCGTCACCTCTTCCGCGGCTTCCGCCTCCAGGCGCTCCCAAACCCCTTCTTCCTCCGCCGCCAGGAGGCTCAGCTTCAGGATCGCCTCCTTCACCCGGGGATTGTATTCGGCCAGCTGCGGGATCAGCCGGTGACGGAGCCGGTTGCGGGTGTAGGCGAGGGACTCGTTGCTCTCGTCCCGGCGGGGACGGAGCGCCTCTTCCCGGCAATAAGCCTCGATCTCCTCCCGGAAAAAGGAGAGCAGCGGTCGCACCAGCGCCATCCCGTGCCAGGGCCTGATGAAGGGGATGCCGGCCAAACCGCTGACGCCGGTGCCGCGCAAAAACCGCATCAGAACCGTCTCCACCTGGTCGTCCGCCTGGTGCGCCAGCGCCAGCTTGTCGGCGCGCACCTTCTCCGCCGCCTCCCGGAAGGCGGCATAGCGGAGGCGGCGGGCCACATCCTGCAGGTTCCCCCCCTGTTCCCGGAGCCGGGCGGAGACGTCCACCCGATGGACTTCGCAGGGGATGCCCCATTCCCGGCACCGGGCCTCCACGTAGGCCTGATCCGCCTCGCTCGCCTCCCCCCGCAATTGATGGTTCACGTGAACGGCGAAGACCCGCCAATCCTCCTCGGCAGACAAACGCCACAAGGCGTGCAGGAGGGCCATGGAATCCGGCCCTCCCGACACGCCCACCAGCACCGTGTCCCCCTGTTTCAATAGCCCCATCCGCCGGATGGTCTCCTGCAATCGCTTCCGAAAGGCCATTCGCCATTCCCTCCGGAGATTGGATGAAAACAACCCCTCCAGCGGGAAACACCCGGGGCCCATCCCGGGTGTTTTCTCCGCCATTCGCTTCGCCGCCCGATTCATGGGAGAGGGAGCCCGCCTTCCCTCTCCGCGCCGAGCCCGTCCGGTCCGGAAAGCGCCGCCGGTCATGGCCATCCGCAATCACCGGGGAGGGTGCGATGGGCGCACCACCGGCCGGGGAGGGTGTGCGCTCCCGGCTGGCTTCGGCAAAATCGTGAAAAGGGAAGCGGCGTGCTGGATTCCGTCAGCCGCATCCCGCCCCGGGGGGCCAAGGGTAACCGGGGGAGGGGCGGATACCCTTGATCCAACCGTCCGGGCGGGCAAAAGGGCCGTTCATCATGGTTATTTTCTATTTTATCCCCATCCGGTACCCGAATCAATGAGGGGAAACTTCAGAATCCGGCCACCTCCGACCTTCGGATCCGTTCCATTCCCGGCAGGCGAATCGTCGCCCATTCCGGCGAGTGTTTCTCCACTTTGGCCACCACGACGGTCATGTCGTCGGCGATCTCGCCGTCGTGATAGCGGATCACCTTCTCCAGGAGACAATCGGCAAACCCTTGCGGATCCCGGGTGTCGATTTCGGCGATGAGCCGTTTCATCCACCGCTCCTTGTCGGCGGTGTGGCGGGGAGCGTCGTAGATCCCGTCGGTCACCATGATGAGCAGGTCACCGGGGCGGAGCTGCTCCTCCACCGGCTCCACATCGATCTCCCGCAGGATGCCGATGGGCGGATTGGCCGCGGAGACCGTCATCACCTCCTTTCCTCGCTTGATAAATCCGGGCGTCGATCCGATCTTGAGGAAACGGGCGTGAGCCGTGTTCAAATCGACCATAGCCAGGTCGATGGTGGCAAACATCTCGTCGGTGGAACGGAGGCTCAGGATGGCATTCACCGTCTCCACCGCCTGATCCTCCCGAATCCCCGACTGCAGGAGCTGCCTGAGGAGTTGCAGCGCCGCCTGGCTTTCCTGCTGGGCCCGCTCGCCGTTGCCCATCCCGTCGCTCACGGCGACGGCGTACTTGCCGGTTCCCAGATTCATGTAACAATAGCTGTCTCCGGACAGCCAATGGCCTCCTTTGGCCGTTCCCGCCACCCCGGTCTTCACTTCGTAACGCTGGGCGGAGCCCAATGTGACGACGGCGCCGGAGGCTTGTCCCCGAACCATTTTCCGGTGAACGGCGATCGGCTCGCCGACGATCTCCGTGAGCAGCGGAGCGATCAGTTTGCGGCATTCATCCAGGGCGTCAGCGTGGGGCAGGGTCACCTCGATTTCCACTTTCCCCTCTTCGAGGTTGATCACCTCCACCCGCTGGATGGACAGGCCCAACTCCTCCAGGGCTTGATGGATCTGCTCCTCCTGGGCGGTCATCGCTTTGGCCTCCCGCCGGATATCCCCGGCGAGGTTGCCCATCACTTCGGCGACGCCGGCCAGTTGGTCCGAAACCAACCGCCGGGTCTCCCTCAATTTTTCCCGCCAATACAGGTCCTTCTCATAGGAGCTGTACCCCTGCTGGATCAGATCCAGGACCCGGTCCGCCCGGATACAGTGCTCCGCCCAGGAGCGGGGGACCCGGAGGGGCTTCTGGCCCTCCTGCAGTTCGACCATGGCCATGAGATCGGTCATCCCCCGATACGTTTTGACGAACTCCTTTTCCCAGCATTGTTGATAGCGACGGCACATTTTACAGGATCCTTCCATCACCTCGGACAGGAAGTAATTGAGCTGGGCTTCCTCTTCCCGCCGATGGCGCCGGTCATCCTCCCGGAAACTGCGGGAGAGTTCGCTGAACAGTTCGGCAAATTGCTCCACTTTGGCCGCGGTGACGTCCCGGAGCCGCCGGATGTACTCCTGGCGGGAGGATTCATGCTCCACCGTTCCCGGGATATACCGGGCGACGGCGCGGAAAAAGGATTCCGGGGTGACCAGGAAGAGCAGGAGCGCCACGACGGATTCCCGGAGGGAAGCCCAAACCTGCTCGGAACTGGTCCCGTAGAGGGCGAAGATCGAGGTTCCCAGCAAGAAGCCGATGGCGACCCCCCAACGCTTCCCCTCCCGGAACAAACCGGCCAGCAAACCGGAGAAGGCCAGCAGGCTCACCTGGGCGATGCTGCGGGGTTCGGAGAGGCTCATGATCATCCCCATCACCACGCCGACGGAGGCGCCCAGCATCCCCCCGCCCGCCAAGGCCATCACCATGATCAGATAGCGGGAGACGACGTTGACCAGTTCCATCCCGGACAGGGTCCAGCCGATGGTTCCGGTGATCACCGAGCCCGCGAGGATGATCAGGCAGATCATTTCCTCGTGGCGGAGGGCGTACCGCTTGCGGCGAACGGTAAAGATGGGAAGGGACTGGACAAAGATGAAGGTCAGGATGAAGCTGAGGAGAATCTCCACCCCGGCCATGATCCCCTGATAGGGTGACCACCCCTCCCACCCGATTTTCCCCAGGTGGCCCCCGACCTCGGCGATCAGTACCACGAAAGGGACGTAGTTGAGCTGCCCCTTTCCCATCCAATCGAAGGCTTTCTGCACCAACAGGAACAGCATCAAAAACCCGGCGATCTGCACGGCGTGGATCTCGTTGAGGGTCAGCCCTCCCAGGATCAGGGACAGAAATGCGAGGGGCCATTGCCTCCGGCATAAATGGAAGACCACGGCCAGATAGGCGACGGCGAAGGGGGCGATCGCGTCCAGGATCATCGCTCTCCCTAATAAGAAGCCCATGAAGATGACCGGGAGATTCCACGTGCGAAAGGGACGG
>JAJYSD010000086.1 GCA_021793745.1 Bacillota bacterium | reverse complement strand
ATCTCCAACGCCATGGCGATCATCACCCTCTGGCGCATTCCCCCGCTGAACTGGTGGGGATATTGCCGGATCCGCTGGGCAGGGTTGGAAATTCCCACGGAGCGGAGCAGGTGGATCACCTGCCGGAAGGCCCTCTCCCTGCTCATCTTCCGGTGCTTCAACAGCACCTCGCCGATCTGCCTTCCGATGGTCATCGTCGGGTTGAGGGAGGTCATGGGATCCTGGAATACGTAACCGATTTCGGCACCGCGGATCTGATCCAGTTCCCGCTCCGACAAACCGGCGATCTCCCGACCCCGATAGCGAATCGAGCCCCCTTGGATCCGGCCGGGCGGACGCGGGATCAGACCCAACAAGCTTTGCACGGTGACGGTTTTCCCGGAGCCGGACTCTCCGACGATGGCCAGGGTTTCCCCCTCATGAAGATCGAAGCTGACGCCGCGAACTGCCTGAATTTCCCCTTCGTGCGTATCAAAGGACACGCGGAGGTCTCGCACTTCCAATATCGGTTTCATGCTGCCGCCCCTCCTAACGCCGCAATTTGGGATCCAGGGCGTCTCTCAGTCCGTCCCCCAACAGGTTGAAGCCGAGAATCAGCAGGCTCAGCACCAGGCATGGGTATAGGATCTGGTGCGGGAAGAAGCGGATCAGTTGGTAGGAATCATAGAGCAACAGACCGAGACTGGGTTCGGGAGGAGCCATTCCCAGACCGATAAAGCTGATCACCGCCTCCAAAAAAATGGCTGAGGGAATGGTTAAGGTGACCGTGACGATGATCGCTCCGGCAGCATTGGGAAGCAGGTGTTTGGCGAGCATCCGGAGGTGACCCGCCCCGAGGGTCCGGGCCGCCAGCACGAACTCCTGGACCTTCAACTGCAGCATCTGCCCCCGGACAACCCGTGCCATCGGGACCCATCCGGTGAGCGCAATCGCAATGGCAATGGTGACGATTCCCGGTTCAAACCACATCATCAACAGGATGAGGACGATCAAGCTGGGAATGCTGTACATCACCTCGAGAATCCGCTGCATCACCTGATCGATCCGTCCGCCGAAGTAGCCGGAGATGCCCCCGAAGGAGACCCCCACCGCCAGATCGATCAGCGCCGCCAAGAGACCGATCCGGAGGGAAATGCCCGCACCGTGCCAGGTTCGGGTCCACAGGTCCCGTCCGAATTGATCGGTCCCGAAAAAGTGGGCTCCATCGGGGGGACGGTTTTGCTCCTCCAGTTTCTGTTCATAGGGATCGTAGGGACTGAGCGCCGGCGCGACGAAGGTCATGGCGGCAATCACCAAAAGGAGGATGAATCCGATCAGGGCTCCCCGGTTTTTCACAAAGCGGCGGGAGGCATCCCGCCAAAAACCGCTCCGCCTTCGCCGGGCGGCTGAGCGCCCGGGTGCCGTCCGCACCGGCGTTAAGGGTTCAAAGAGATCCGACGTCACCTTGGCCGGCTTCATCAGCGCTCACTCCTTCATTCCGGCAACCCGGATCCGGGGATCGATGATGCCGTACAGGATGTCGACGATGAACACGCTGACCATGAATAGAAAGGCATAAAAGATGGTCGTACCCATGATCAGGGTGTAGTCGTTCGTCATAATGGAATTGACAAACAGCGTGGACATTCCGGGTACGCTAAAGATCTGCTCCACCACCAGCGAACCGGTGATCAGGTTGACCGTCAGCGGTCCCAGTACGGTGACGGTCGGAAGCAACGCGTTGCGGAGGGCGTGTCGGAAAACGACCACGCGCCGACCCAATCCCTTCGCTTTGGCCGTCTTCATGTAGTCCTGACTGAAGACATCCAGCATCTCGCTGCGAATGTATCGGGTCACCTGGGCGATGACCAAGAAGGAGAGGGAAAGGGAGGGCAGGATCGAATCCGCAAAGCTTTCCCAGCCACCGGGGGAAAGGATCCCCATCTTAACCCCGATATAATAGGAGAAGAAGGCCGCCAGCACGAAACTGGGAACGGATATACCCAGCACGGCAACGATCGTCGTTGCATTGTCCAACCAGGTCCCCCGCTGGATCGCCGCCACCGTTCCCAGCAAAATTCCGACCAGCCCTCCGAAAATCAACCCCTGCAGGCCGATCTGGAGGGATGCGGGAAATCCCTGGGCGATCAGCTCGCTGACGCTCCGCCCGTCATAGGAAAAGGATAGACCCAGATCTCCCCGCAGCAGGTTGCCCAGGTAGAGCGCATATTGCACGGGTACGGGTTTGTCCAATCCGTATTCCCTCAGGATCTGCTCTTTCAGATCGGGAGGCAGCTTCTCCTCGTTGGACAAAGGGCTGCCCGGAAGGAAGTGCATGAGAAAAAAAGTGCACGTGATAACCAGCCACAGGGTCAACAAGAAGTAGATCAGTCGACGGGCTACATAGCTTCCCACATTTCCACTTCCTTTTCGCACACAGAACATGCGAAAGGTATATGTCCGCACCCGGACATATACCTTTGCCGTCTTCAGCGGATGTGTCGCGGGATTGCCGACATAGACTCCTCCAACATCCATCATTGCGCGAAATCCGGTAATTGTAAAGCGGTAAAATAATCCCGTTATTTTCTCTTCTCAATATACGTTTCCTTCAGCGTATATTCGGGCCCGATCGAATGGAACTCCAGATTCTTCACATGGGGCTTGACGAGATATGCCTGATTCTTGTAGTAAACCGGAGCGATGGCGACCCCGTCTTCCAGCAAAATCCGCTCGGCTTCAATCAGGTCGTTGATCCGCTTTTTGAAGTCGGGATTGCCCTTGGACTTCTGGATCAACTCGTCATATTTCTTGTTGCTCCACTTCCCCGTGTTGAAGGCGCCATTGGTCACCCACATGTCCAGGAAGGTCATGGGGTCGTTGTAATCCGCTTTCCATCCCGAGAAACTGAGGTCGAATTCTCCCTTTGTCTCCAAATCGATTTTTTGCTTCAGGGGCTGCGGGTTGACTTTCACCTTCAGACCGAGATTTTTTTCCAACTGATCCTTCAGGACGACGGCCACATCTTTCCGCTCGTCGTTGTAACTGAGCAACGTCAAAGTCGGCGGGCTGTCAATTCCCAGCTCTTCCATGCCCAGCTTGAACAGCTGCTTCGCTTCCGCCGGCTGGAACTGCTGATACTCCCGGGCCTGCTTCCGGAAGGATTCGTTATATCCGAGGATGGCGGGCGGAACGAATCCTCCGGCCGGTTGGGAACCATCCTTCAAAATCAGTTTGACCATCGATTCCCGGTCGATGGCGAGGCTGATCGCCTTGCGGATCTTGGTGTTGGCTAAGAAAGAGTTTTCGGTATTGAACTGGATATACTGGACCGTCGAGCCGGTAACGGTGGTAAATTCGGGGCTGCTCTGAAACGCTTCGGCAAATGCCTTGTCCAGCATGGTCACATCTTTTTGGTCGGAGGTGTAAAGGTTCAATGCGGTGGAGGTGTCTTTGATAATGTCAATCTTCACTTCCTCCAGGAACACGGTGTTCCGGTCCCAATAGTTCTCATTTTTCTTCAGCTGGAGATTCTGCTCGTGCGCCCATTTGTCCAGGACAAAGGGACCGTTGTAAACCATTTTATCCGGTTCCTTGGCGTAATCGCCACCGAACTTTTCCACAATATCCTTCCGCTGCGGCAGATAGGTGGAAAAGGTGGTGAGGCTGAGGAAGTAGGGAATCGGCTCCTCCAACTTCACTTCGAGGGTGGTGTCATCCAGGGCGCGCACCCCCACATCGGAGGCCTTGGCTTTTCCTTTATTGAACTTTTCCGCATTTTTGATGGGATAAAGAATATAGGCGTATTCCGACTTGGTTTTCGGATCGAGGGCCCGCTTCCAGGCGTACTCGAAATCCTGGGCCTTCACCGGTTCCCCGTCGCTCCACTTGGCATCGCGGAGGGTGAAGGTGTAGGTCTTTTTATCCTCACTCACTTCATAACTGCTGGCGATGGCGGGCTGCGGCTTGTCATCCTTGTCCAAACGCATTAAACCTTCCATCACGTTGTTCAGAATCGTCCCGGAGATGACATCGCTTGAAGTGGCGCTGTCCAGATCTCCCGGCTCATTATTGGTCATCAGTTGAAGAACCTGGGGACCTTGCGCTCCCCGCTCATCCACATTCCCCTGGGACTGGAGTCCCCCGCAGGCGGTAAGCAGCGTGGAGAGGACCCATATTACCGCCAATGAGACAGCCGCTCGTTTTCTCACGAAGACCCGACCTCCTCCTTCAATGTGTCGTCCGGACCGGGCACACAAGCCGCTCCCGAAAGGATGACTTCTTCGAATTTTAAAGCAAAAACGGACAAGGATAACGGGGTGCTTTTATTCGGTATTACCTGAAACCTTGTATATTATATAGGAAAAAGGTTAAATAGAAAAGAGGGCGTCCCTGGAACGAGCTGCGCCCATTGGGTCGAAAGGCCGAATTATTAGCGTAGCGTTCCGATGTAAGCGTCATCGCAACACCGCAACCGACCAACCGAAAGATGGGAGGACCAGCATGTTCGGCAGTCGGACCTACTACCGCAAAACCCTGATCCTTCTGGCGATCGGCATCTCCATCTGCGGAGCCTATTCCCTGTGGGATCCGCTGAAATGGGTCGATTCCCTGTTTCTGATCGGTCTCCTTTTTCTGGTCGTCGCCGGGGCAGTAACCGTATGGCAGGGAGGATTTTTCCGCGTCTTTGTCATGGGGTTTCGCAAACAATTCGGCCGTTGGGAGGACGACTACGATCCCGCCGATCATCCGGCGGATTCGCCGCAGAAAAAATCCCACCCGTGGGTGATCCCCTCTTTCTTGACCGCGGGGTTGTTCCACATCACCCTCTCCATCCTGTTGCTTTTTTTGTAGAGGGACGGGCGAAAGCAGCCTGTCACCGGTCCCGAAGGACGGGCCTGCTCGCCCCGTCTTTTTTTATCCTACCACAGGTTCCGAGCCGGTTGAGCGGTTTTCAGTGGCAGCTTTTTTACCAAAGAAAGCGGTAAACCCACAAAAAAACCGTCCGCGATGATCAAGCGGACGATTTTTTAGTCCAGGAATTTCCCCCGCTCCTTCGATGGATGGACCGCGTTCAGAGACGGCGTCTATCGCCGAAATCCCCCTGCGTTTCCGGAAACCCGCTCCAACCAGTCCACCCGCGGAAGGCTCCGCCCGAGGGTTTCCTTCACCAGATGGGGAAAACCGCGTAGCAGGGGAAACTTCTTTTCCTCCGCGGAAACCGCCTGCATGAGGTGGGAAGCCGCCTGATTCGGGGGCAGGGATTGCTCCCCGTAAATCCGATCCAACACACGCACCAGCCGATGGGGATAGAGGAATAGGGCATAGATCAGATAAAGCTCTTCTTCCCTCAGGGGATTCGCATGCTGATAATCCTGGAGCAACAATCCGAGCAGATCGAGGTCGCCGGTACGGCCGTAGGCGTACAACAGCCACTGGGCGACGTCGCGGGCCCGCGCATCCCAGGCCATCCGGTTCCAGTCGATGAACCGCACCGAGCCCTGCTCATCCCGAAGCAAATTTCCGCCGTGCAGATTGCCGTGACAAACCCGTCCTTGAAGCGCCACCTCCGGCGACAGCGAATCCACCTGCGTGCGATGGAGGTATTGAAGCGCATTGGTAATCATGCCCTCGGCATAGGGCGCCGCATCCCGAAGGACGGAATCCACATCGACGGAGCGGCCGCTCCACTCGACGGCAACCCGGTAGAGACCCATCCGCTGGATCGCCTTTTCCCAGAGGCGGATCCAGGAGGCGCGGATATCGGCCCCTTTCGAGAGAAGGGGAAATCCCCGAGCCCCCTCGTGTAGCCGGGCCAATCCGCGGCTGACATCCTGAAAATCCCGTGGACGGGCAAAGGCGATCGGCTTCCCGGCGATCCAGGGAAGCAAAACGTAATTGTGCACATAGCCGGCGAAGGTCAACCGCCCCGATCGGGTGCGAAGAGGGATGGGGATCCGAATGGCCTTCGCGGCGAACAGGTGCTTCCCCAATTCCTCCACCTCCCGCCACCGGCGCTCTCCCCCCTCTCCAGCCCTTTTCAACGCAAAGCTTCCCTGCCGGGTGTCGAGCCTGATCACGCCACCAACCGGCACCGCCCCTTCGAGACGGAGTCGGTAATGGGCCAGAAGCAGGTCGCCGATCCTCGCCTCACCGGTCCATCGGGCCACCTTTTCCCGGGCATCGGGCATCCTGTCCACCCCCTTTGATAAACCGCCTATATCACGGTATGTCTGCAGGGGGAGGATCTTTCCCTTTTGGAAGGAGACCGCTACCGCATCGTTTTGGAAACCGGGTGAATGACGTCCAGCCCGCCGGTGACATTGATGATGTTGCCCGTGACGAAGTCGGAATCCG
>JAJYSD010000085.1 GCA_021793745.1 Bacillota bacterium | reverse complement strand
TTCCGATCTTTCCTTCTACGGAGATCTGCATGCCAACGGCAAAGACAGCATCGAATTTTACACCCGGAAAAAAGTGATCACCAGCCGCTGGGTGTGAACCATATCCGATTTTGAGAGTAGGGGTGAGAATATGAAGCTGACGACGGCACAGGCCCTGGTCAAATTTTTAAATAGCCAGTATGTCGAGGTGGACGGCAAGGAACAAAAGTTGTTCAAGGGGATCTTCACCATTTTTGGTCATGGGAACGTGCTGGGGATCGGACAAGCCCTTGAGCAGGATCCCGGGGACCTGGAAGTTTACCAGGGGAGAAATGAGCAGGGGATGGCGCATGCGGCCATCGGCTTTGCCAAACAGAATCGTCGCCGGCAACTGATTGCCTGCACCTCCTCGGTGGGGCCGGGGGCGGCCAACATGGTCACCGCCGCCGCCACGGCCACTGCCAACAACATTCCGCTCCTTTTGCTGCCCGGTGACACCTTTGCCACCCGGCAGCCGGATCCGGTGCTGCAGCAAATCGAACAGCCCCATGACGCCAGCCTGTCCACGAACGACGCTTTCCGTCCGGTGAGCAAGTACTGGGACCGGGTAAACCGGCCCGAGCAGCTGATGACCGCGATGCTGAATGCCGTCCGGGTGCTGACGGACCCGGCCGAAACCGGTGCGGTGACGATTGCCCTGCCGCAGGATGTCCAGGCCGAAGCCTATGATTATCCGGAGAGCTTTTTCAAAAAGCGTGTCCATCGATTTGCCCGGAGAAGGCCCGTCTCCTTTGAACTGGAACAGGTGGCGGCCCTGTTTAAAAACAGCAAGAAACCGCTGATCATCTGCGGCGGGGGTGTTCGCTACTCGGAGGCGGCGGATGCGCTGGACCGGTTTGTCCGGGCGTTTCATATTCCGTTTGCCGAAACGCAGGCCGGCAAAAGCGCATTGCCCTCCACCCATCCGCTTAACCTCGGCGGCATCGGCGTCACGGGCAACGCGGCCGCCAATCGGATCGCCAAAGAGGCGGATCTGGTGATCGGCGTCGGAACCCGCTTTACCGATTTCACCACAGCCTCTAAGCGGCTTTTTCAAAATGAGAATGTGGCCTTCGCGACGATCAATATTTCCGATTTCCACGCTTCCAAGCTGGATGCCACCAAAATGGTCGCTGATGCGAGGGCGGGGCTGGAGGATCTCCAGGCGGAGCTGGAGAAAATCGGCTACCGGTCCGGTTACGGGGAAGAAATCGAGCGGGCCAAACAGGATTGGCAAAGGGAGCTGCAACGCCTTTATCAAACCGATTTTCGCGCGGACGGCTACAAGCCGGAAATCGCCGGTCACCTGGATGAGAAGCTGCCGGAATATGCCGAGACCTTCAACGCCTGTTTGACACAGACGGCGGTTTTGGGAAAAGTGAATGAACGGATTGACGACGATGCCATCGTAGTCGGTGCTTCCGGCAGCCTGCCGGGCGATATGCAGCGGATGTGGATCAGCAAACGGCCGGATACGTACCACATGGAGTACGGTTATTCGTGCATGGGGTATGAAATCGCTGCCGCTCTGGGGGTCAAAATCGCCCGGCCCGATCAGGAGGTTTATGCCATGGTCGGCGATGGCAGCTACATGATGCTCCATTCCGAATTGATCACCAGCATTCAGGAAGGATTGAAAATCAACATCATCCTCTTTGACAACGCCGGCTTTGGCTGCATTAACAATTTGCAAATGAGTAACGGGATGGGCAGCTTTGCGACCGAATTCCGCCTGCGGAACGAAAAAACCGGGCGATTGGACGGTCCCATTATGCAGGTGGATTTTGCCCAGAACGCGGCGGCGTATGGTGCGGCAACCTATACGGTCCGGACGATGGAGGAGTTGGAACAGGCCCTGGAAGACGCCAAAAAACAGACCGTTTCGACGCTGATCGATGTCAAAGTGCTTCCCAAAACCATGACCGACGGCTATGACAGCTGGTGGCATGTCGGTGTTGCCGAGGTCTCGGAGAAGGAAGCGATCCGCCGGGCTTATCGGGATCGCATCGAGCAGCTGGAAAAGGCGAGAAAGTACTAAAGGGGAGACGAGGTGCACCGATGTTCAAACGAGATGCGGTCAAACTGGGCATTGCGCCGATCGGATGGACCAATGATGACATGCCGGACCTGGGCAGAGAAAACACCTTTGAGCAATGCATCAGCGAAATGGCGCTGGCGGGTTTTCGGGGGACGGAAGTAGGCAACAAGTATCCGCGCGACACCAAGGTGCTCAAAAAAGCCCTTGCGCTGAGAAACATGGAAATCGCCAGCGCCTGGTTCAGCGCATACCTCACCACCAGGCCCTACGAGGAGACGGAAGAAGCCTTTATCCGGCACCGGGACTTTCTGCACGAGATGGGCTCGAAGGTGATCGTGGTCTCGGAACAGGGTCACAGCATCCAGGGACAGATGGATCAGCCGTTATTTGATGCCAAACCGCATTTTAATGATGAGGAATGGAACCGGCTGGCCGAGGGCCTGAACAGGCTGGGGGAACGGGCCCGGGAAAAGGGAATGAAGGTGGTTTACCACCACCATATGGGGACCGGCGTGCAGACGGCCGAAGAGATCGATCGGTTGATGGAGATGACCGATGAAAACCTGGTGTTTCTCCTCTATGACACCGGACACCTGTATCTTTCCGGAGAGGACCCTGTGGAAATTTTGAAGCGATATCTGCCCAGGATCAAGCATGTCCATCTGAAGGACGTTCGAGACTCTGTGGCGGTCCGGGTCAAGGAAGAGAAAATGAGCTTTCTCGACGCCGTTCGCGAAGGCGTATTTACGGTACCGGGGGACGGCAGCATCGACTTCACCGAAATCTTTCAGATTCTCGCCGACTCGGACTATCAAGGGTGGTTGCTCGTGGAGGCCGAACAGGATCCGGCCAAAGCCAATCCCTTTGAATACGCGCTGAAAGCTCGGCGATACATCCAGGAAAAAGCCGGGATTTGATGCCCGGCTGACTGCTATAAGGTCATGGCGGGGTTATCAGGAGGCGGATGCCGAACCGGCGATCCCTTGGACATGCCCGGTAACCCCGGTCGCAACTTTCCATCGGGAGGCGGCGGATACCGTTTTATGAAAGACAAAAGGGTTAAAGTGGGCATCGTCGGCCTGGGACGCCTGGGCTACCGGCATGCGGAAAATCTGGCACTCCGGATTCCCCATTGTGAATTGCTGGCGGTCTGCAGTGTTGCGGAGGAGGAAGTGAAACAAGCCCGGGCGAAGTGGGGGATCCCGTACGGTTATACCGATTACGAACAAATGCTTGAAAATCGGGAGCTGGATGCGATATTTATCGCCTCTCCGTCGGAATTCCATTGTGAACAGATTGAAAAGGCGTTGGGAGCGGGCTTTCATGTGTTCAGTGAGAAGCCCCTCGGGCTTTATCTGGAAGAAGCCGAACGCGTGGAGGAGGCGGTCGCCCGGCACCCGGACCAGGTGTTCATGCTGGGGTTTATGCGGCGCTACGACCCCTCTTATGCGGAGGCAAAACAAAGGATTGACAGCGGTGAAATCGGGGAGCCGGTGCTGATCCGCTGTTACAGCTTGGACCCGGCCGGCAAACTGGACAGCTTTTTACGGTTTGCCAGGAACCATTACAGCGGCGGGTTATTCCTCGACATGGCCATTCATGATCTCGATCTGGCCCGCTGGTATCTGCAGGCGGAAGCGGAGGAAGTTTGGGCGATCGGGGGCAGCTATGCCTATCCGGAGTTTGCGGAGCTGGGGGATGCGGAAACGGGAGCTGCCATGGTCCGCTTTGCCGGCAATCGCATCGGAATCTTTGTGGCGGGACGGAACTGCGCCCACGGTTACCATATCGAAACCGAAATCATCGGCACCAAAGGAACCCTCCGCATCGGGACGATTCCGGAGCGCAACCAGGTGATCCTCTTTAACGAAACGGGAGCGGTCAAAACATGCGCGGAAGGATTCCTGGAGCGGTTCGAACAGGCCTATTTGAGGGAGGCGGAGGAATTTATCCGCTGCATTTTGGAAAACCGGAAACCGTCCGTCAGCGTCCGGGATGGCGTTGAATCAACCCGACTGGGGTATGCTTGCAAGAAATCCTTTGAAACGGGGCAGCTGGTGAGAGTAAAATTTTAAAGCTGTCAACCGGGTTGGATCAGCCGCTTTCTGTCCTGTTGGTAAGCCCTGCGGAGAGATGTTCGGGGCGGTGGATGACAAGGGGAAGCAGCACGACATAGCAGTCCTTGAAAATTCATGATATGTTATATCCGAAGAATAATGGTTGAAGCGGGGCAAAGGACATGAAAGTGACGATTTATGATGTGGCCAAAAGGGCCGGGGTTTCCATTGCGACGGTTTCCAAGGTGATCAACAACACCGGCAACATGCGCGAATCGACAAAACAACGCGTCAAAAAGGCGATGGAAGAGCTGAATTATCATCCCAATGTCATGGCGTCCGCGCTCATGGGGAAAGGCACCAAGACGCTGGGCCTGTTGGTCCCGGATATCTCCAACCCCTTCTTTTCCGAGATCGCCAAGGTGATCGAAGACCGGGCCCATGAAAAGGGGTACAACGTGATCATATGCAGCACGGATGAAAATGCGGAAAAGGAAAAAAAGAATGTGGAACTGCTGCAGAGCAAACTGGTGGACGGCTTTATCGTCGGTTCCACATACAGCGACAAAAGCATCGTGCAGAATTTAACCGAGGCGGGGGTCCCCGTCGTCATGCTGACGCAGGATGACCCGGCCATCGATGTGTCCCAGGTGTTTGTGGATGATTTTAAAGGCGGATATGAAGCGACGATCCACCATTTGCAGAACGGTCATCACAGGATCGCGATCATCAGCGAACAGATGGCTCTTTCCAGCGTCAAGCGGACGGAAGGATATTTGCAGGCGCTCAAAACCTACGGCATTCGGCCAAGCGAGGAGTATCTCGTCAAGACGCGGGGCACCATTGCCAACGGCATCAAAGCCTTTGACCGTTTGTTTCGATTGCCCGAACCGCCGACGGCGATTTTTGCCTGCAACGACCAGCTGGCGATCGGGGTGATGTTGGGGGCCCAGGAGAAGGGGATCAAAATCCCCGACCAGCTATCCCTCGTCGGCTTCGACGATACCATTCTCGCCCGGGCCACTTATCCGCGATTGACGACGGTTGCCCAGCCCATTGCGGAGATGGGAAAAACCGTGGTGGACCTCCTGATCGACGAAATCCGTCTTGGCCATTCCAAAAAGGAGCGCATTCTGTACAATCCCCGATTGATCATTCGGGAAACCACCGACAGGGCAAAGGTGGAAAACATCTGATCCGGATTTCCCCTGCCGGAAAAAACGATCGTTTTGATGGATAGGAGATGGAGTATGCCACTGGTATCCATGAAAGGGATTTTGCAGCGGGCGAAGGAAGAGCAGTATGCGGTCGGCCATTATAACCTGAACTCGCTGCAGTGGGCGATTCCGATTTTACAGGCGGCTGAGGAGGAACGGGCACCGGTGATTCTGGCGTCATCGGACCGTCTCGTCGATCGGCTGGGAGGGTTTCGCACCATTGCGGCGGTCATCCGGGAATTGGTTCGGGAAATGTCCATTACCGTTCCGGTGGTCTTGCATCTGGATCACGCACAAAGCGTCGACCGATGCAAGCGTGCGATGGAAGCCGGTTATACGTCGGTCATGATCGATGGCTCCAAATACCCGATTGATGAAAATATCGCCATGACCCGGGAAGTGACGGAATACGCCCGGGCCTACGGCGTTTCGGTGGAAGCCGAAGTGGGCATAGTCGGGGGATCGGAAGACGGGATGGAGGGGAGCATTCGATACGCCGACCCCGGGGAATGCCTGCGGATGGTGAAGGAAGCCCAAATCGATGCGCTGGCCGCAGCCCTGGGTTCGGTTCACGGACCCTACCGGGGGGAGCCCCGGCTCAACTTTGAAAGGATGAAGGAGATCTCCGAACGGACGGATGTCCCGCTGGTACTGCATGGGGGTTCGGGCCTCCCGGATGATCAGATCCAACGGGCGATTCGGTTGGGGCATGCCAAAATCAATGTGAACACCGAATGCGCCCAGGCCTGGACCGATGCCGTCCGGGACTTCCTGACGGATGAAAACAACGCCCGTGTGTATGAACCGCAGGTGATTTTGAAACCGGCCCACGAGGCCATCAAACGGACGGTCAAAGAAAAGATTCGGTTGTTCGGGACGGGTAACCGCTGCTGAGGGCCTGCGATGGCTCCCTCGGGCGGCGGGAGAGGGCAAGGCCCGTGTTCGGAAGCAGTTGGTCTTCCACCCTTTTCGCAGGTATCTGCGCCGATGACCCGGGCCTCGTCAGATCG
>JAJYSD010000084.1 GCA_021793745.1 Bacillota bacterium | reverse complement strand
TGTATTGGGTCTCCTTGATGGTTTTCAAATTTTGGTCGAGGCCGGCCGGGATGTACAGGCAGATCATATCCACCCGGGGCACCATCACTTCCCGGGCGACCCGGTCGGCGAATTCGAAAATTTTATCGAACAGGGCCAGCTCCGTCTGGTCGATGATCCCGCTCTTGTGGCTCTGGGCGACCAACATGCGGATCTCCTCTTCGTTGTGCGCCTGTTGATGTTCCGGAACCATCTCCACGCCCAACCAGCGCAGGATGCGGTTGGCAGCGCCATTCAGGAGGAAGATGAACGGGTAAAACAGCCTGTAAAACCAATGGAGGGGGGTGGATGTCCAAAGCGTCGTCGATTCGGCGCGGCGGATGGCCAGGGATTTGGGCGCCATCTCCCCGAGGACGATGTGTAAAAAGGTGATGAAGGAAAAGGCGATGATGAAGCTGATGGAGTGGATCGCCCACTCCGGGAGATCCAGGGGGACCAGTACCGGCTCGATGAGCCGGGCAATCGCCGGCTCTCCAATCCATCCCAAGCCCAGGGAGGCCAAGGTGATGCCCAACTGGGTCGCCGAGAGGTAGGCGTCCAAGTTGGCCAGCACCTTTTCCGCGATTCGGGCCCTCCGATCCCCCTCTTCCCTCAGCATGGTGATCCGGGTGGAACGCACCTTGACAATGGCGAACTCGGCAGCGACGAAGAACCCGTTCAGAAGAACGAGCGCCAGCACCAAAAACAGATTGAACACGGTTGCGATGATGGTTTCCAACGGAGGTTCCTCCCAACCAAGACCGGTTTCTGTCCTTGAGGCGTTCGATCGCCGCCGGAGCTGCAACCTGGACGGGGTTGACCGTGCAGGTTTTTTTATGAGTTTCCCCATTCGACGGGGCTTTTACAGGAGAAACTTGAGGCAGAGGGTGGCGATTCCGAAATAGACCACCAGGGAGAAGACATCGCTGAGGGTGGTGATCAAGGGTCCGGAAGCGATGGCAGGGTCCACCTTCAACCAGTGCAGGAGGAGCGGAATAACCGTTCCGGCGATGGTCCCCATGAGCAGCGTGAGCAGGAGGGAGATCCCCACCACGATGCCCAACCGGAGATCGTGCTCCATTCCGTAGAGCAGGCCGACGATCAGCAGACTGCAGACGGTCCCGATGATCAGGCCGACGGAAGCCTGCTGCAGGATGAAACGGCTGTACTTGTCCCGGGTCAGCTCCCCTGAGGAGATCCCCCGGATGACCAGGGCGAGGGACTGGGTTCCGGTGTTACCGGTCATTCCGGCGACCATCGGCATGAAAAAAGCCAAGGCGGTCAATTTGGAGATCGTGTCTTCGAAGAAACCGACCAGTCTGGAGGTCAACACCCCGATGAACAGGAGGAGTACCAGCCACGGAATTCGCCGGCGGGCGGCGACGAAGGCGGAGGTGAATACCCCCTTTTCCGCTTGCCCCACCGCCGACAGTTTGGCGATATCCTCCTGGGCCTCTTCGATCAAAACATCCAAAATATCGTCCACCGTAATGATTCCCAAGAGGCGGTTTTCCTCGTCCACGACGGGGATGGCCAGGAAGTCGTACCGCCCCAGGATGGATGCCACCTCTTCCTGATCCATCTCCGCCGGTACGGAGATCACCCGCTCGTACATGATTTCCCGAACCGGAACATCCGGTGGGGCGATCAACAGCTCCCGCAGGGAAACGACTCCCACCAGGCGATCGTCTCCATCGATCACATAAATGTAATAGACCGTCTCCGCCGTCGGAGCCTCCTGACGGAGATACTGGATCGCTTCGTCCACCGTATAGTGGTCGTAGATACTGATGTATTCCGTCGTCATCTTTCCCCCGGCGGTGTCTCCGGGATAGTCGAGGAGCGCCCGCACCTTGTCCGCCTCGGCCTGCTCCATCTTTTTCAGCAGGGTCTGGACCTTCTGTTCCTCCAGCCCCTCGAGGAGGTCGGCCATCTCGTCGGAGGGCACCCGGTTCAGGACGCGGGAGAGTTTTTCCGGAGGCAGTGCCGACAGGATTTCCAGTTGCTCGGACTTCTCCACTTCCTCCACCAGGTCGGCGATTTTTTCGGGGGAGAGAAAATCGAGAAATTGGCGCCGATACACGCCGTTCAGCCGAAAAAAGATTTGTCCCAGGTCATAGGGTTGCAGCTCCTCGAGGAGCTGGCGCATCGCCGGTTTGTTTCCCTTTTGAATGGCCAATTTGACCGCGTCCAGCGGCAGTTCCACCGTTTGATGTTCCGTTGTCTCCATGGGTTTCACCCTCCTTTCCCGAACTCTTTTGCATGGTGTCCACACATGGTTGATAACGTTTTTTAGCCGGGGGAATTCGTCGTTAAAATCCCGCATCATTCATCAGCATTTTCCCCTTTTTTCCCGGGAGATAAAGACCGGCGATCGGAAAATTCCGTTTCGTGACCTTGCCGGGCTTCCCGACTTTGAAGACGGGGCGATATTTTCTCTAAAGCATCAATGTTGGCCTAGCACAAACTTTACCTTGGCATTTTCTGAGTGTCAATCAAAAATTCAATCCGCGGGGCCCCGTCATAGGACGGGGGGCGATCCACATATTGCTAAAAGCAGGCTGGATTACCAGGTCCAGGGGGGTGAAAAGGAGTGGAACGGCTCGGAAGGGAGCGGAAGGTTTTACTGGGTGGAATGATGAGACGCCCGCGGCCCTTTGGATGGTCCGTCCCGATGGCATGGGCTTATCCTGTCGAGGCCCGATGCGGGTGCTGCAGGGGGAAACCGGTTTTTCCGCCACCCGCCTGGGGGTGGCCCGTATCCTGGAAGTGGATGCCCCCGGCGCTTTCAAGGGCGATGGATCGCGTACCGACTCGGATGTCGGGGGGACGCCCGAGGCGCCGGAGAAAATGGAAAAGGCTGTGGGAATCGCCCTCCTCTCCGGAAGTCCCGTGGATCCGAAGGGAATCCCATTCATGGCGGGAATCCAGCCGGGCATAATAGGGGAAAACCGAAAGGAGGCCGTCCATTGCCCGATCTGAGGATCCCCGATATCGGTTCGCCGGATGAGCCGGAGATCTACACCCCGCGGGAGCCGGAGATCGCCTCTCCGCGGGAGCCGGAAATCACCTCCCCGCGGGATCCGGAACCGAAGTCGAATCCGGACCGGCGTGAACCGGAGCGGCGGTAACAAAACGCAAAGGAAAGACGCCCTGCCGGGTACAGGGCGTCAACGATCGTTTCACCGGGCTGAGCGCCTATCCGCCCGGCAACTCCCGACCCTTTGACATAGCTGTTTGTGCTTGACAGGTGTTACGGAACCTTTTATCCGAACAGGAAAAGGGGCGTGCAGCCATCAGACGGCACGCCCCTTCCTTTGGAACACCTTTTCACGTTTATTTCTGGGAAGGCGGATCGGCCTTTTTCAGGTGAAACTGATAATTGGCCTCGTCCTTTTGGGAAATGGATACGACGGCTGCCGGATAAGTAATGGCCTGGGTCACCAACGAACCCTTAGCAGGAGCGGTTTCTTCCGCGTAAATGTGGACGGTTTCCCCTTTTCGAAGGATCTCGGTGATTTTGACCTGATACCCTCCCGTCGGACGTTGTCCGGCGGACACGATCAGGAAGATCCTCGATCCGTGGGGGATCGTCGCATGCCCCCCCTGGGGAGAGGAGGCTAGACGATCAAAGTGATGTTTCACTTCCTCCGGCAGTTGTTCCACGGTTTCCTCTTGAAAATCCACCTGGGTTTTCGATGAATCCGTTTTCGCATCCGCCTCGTTTCCATAGGAATTGTGATTTCCGTCGGGTTTCGAACCGCATCCGGTGAAGGCGAGAATCAGGGCGAAACAACCCATGAGTATCACCTGCCTTAAAACCATCGCTTTCCCTCCTGTGCAGGTCGGTTGTATCCTACATAACTGACGAGGGATTGGACGGATTGTTGCAAAAAATTTGTGAAATCCACCGTCTCGGTTATTGTACCATAAGGCAGCATGGCCGGTCATGTTTTCCTCGTCGATGGTCAAACTAGGGAAAAACGGAGAGGAGCGCCCCTATGACCTACCGGCCGGAAAACCCCTTGGTGGTACAGAGTGATCGGACAATTCTACTGGAAGTGAACCATCCGCGGTTTGCGGAACTACGCGACCGCTTGTCCGCCTTTGCCGAACTGGTGAAGAGTCCGGAATCTGTTCATGTATACCGCATCACGCCCCTTTCCCTGTGGAACGCGGCGTCCGGGGGAGTGCAGGCCTCGGAAATCCTGGAGCTGCTTCACCGTTACGGCAAATTTCCGCTTCCTCCGGCGGTGGAGCGGGAAATAGCGGATACGGTTTCCCGCTACGGGCGGGTCCGGTTGGAAAACCGACAGGGGAATTTGGTTCTCGCTTTCAAGGATGCGGAAGTGAAAAACGAGGTATTGAATGCTTCAACGCTCCGGTTTTTGCGGGATGACAGCGAAGGCCAACGTGTCCGGGTGCCGCCGGAGCGGCGTGGATGGGTCAAAAGGGAGCTGTTGCGCCTCGGGTACCCTGTGGAGGATGTGGCAGGCTACAGCGAAGGGGAGCTGCTGCCGATCCGCCTGCGGTCGGTATGTCGATCGGGCCGCCCCTTTCGGCTGCGGGATTATCAGAGGCGGGCGGTGGAGGCGTTCCATCGGGAAGGGGCCGCTTCCGGGGGCAGCGGTGTCTTTGTGCTCCCCTGCGGAGCGGGCAAGACGGTGGTGGGGCTCGCCGCGATGGAACGGGTGGGTCAGGCGACGCTGATCCTGACGACCAATACCACCTCGGTTCAGCAGTGGATCCGGGAAATCCTGGACAAGACGGACCTGCCGGCGGAGTGGGTCGGCGAGTATACCGGCGATCGGAAGGATGTCCGTCCCGTCACGGTAGCCACTTATCAGATCCTGACCCATCGCAGCGGCAGCGACGGCTCCTTTGCCCACATGCAACTGTTTCAGCGGCGGAACTGGGGTTTAATCATTTACGACGAAGTGCATCTGCTGCCGGCGCCGATCTTTCGCGCAACCGCCGACCTACAGGCCAAGCGCCGGCTGGGCTTGACGGCCACCTTGATCCGGGAGGATGGGCGGGAAGAGGACGTTTTTTCCTTGATCGGCCCCAAAAGGTATGAGGTGCCCTGGAGGGAGCTGGAGGAGCAGGGGTGGATCGCCGAGGCCCGATGCATCGAGGTCCGGGTGCCCATGTCCGCGGAATTGCGCCGGCGCTATCTACAGGCCGCCAAGCGTCAAAAGTACCGGATCGTGGCGGAAAACCCCGAAAAATTTTCGGTTCTGGAGGCGATCCTGAAACGGCACCGGGAGGATCGGGTGTTGATCATCGGCCAGTACCTTTCCCAATTGCAGCAAATTGCCGATCGCCTTTCGGCCCCCCTGATCACCGGGCGAATGAAGCAGGCGGGACGAAACCTCCTCTTCGACCGGTTTCGAAAGGGAAAGGTGCCGGTGCTGGTGGTGTCGAAGGTGGCCAATTTCGCCGTGGACCTGCCGGATGCCAATGTCGCCATCCAGGTGTCGGGCACTTTCGGTTCCCGGCAGGAGGAGGCGCAGCGCCTCGGGCGAATTCTGCGTCCCAAGTCGGGGGCGAATCGTGCCTATTTCTACAATCTCGTCACCCGGGACTCCCTGGATCAGGAATATGCCCTCCACCGTCAACGATTTTTGGTGGAGCAGGGATACCATTACGAAGTCAAGGAGATGGGAGAATGGGAGGGAAAACATGTATCCACCGCTGATTGACTGCTTGAAATCCCTCTCTTCGGATATCCGGAGGCGCATCGCCGCCCATCACGGCTTGGAAGAGGCGGCGCCGAAGGAGCTGGCCCGTCGGTTGACCGATCCCGTCCACCTGCGATCCTTTTTCCGGCGGCAGCCTTCGGCGGAGCGGGAAGGGATGAACTTTTTCCTGTTTCACGTGGGGGAAAGGGTGTGTACGGAAAGGGACGTGCGGGAAGGGAAAGGACCCCATTCCCTCTCCGAGGCACGGCTTCGGGTTGCCCTGATCCGCCTTCGCCAGTGGGGCCTCCTCTATGGTCTCCGCCGCCGTTGGGGGGAGGCGGTATATTGGTGTCCGCCGGAGATCCGGCGGGCCTGGTTGGAAGTGCACCGGCAAGGGCCGGCCTCGCTTCCGCCGGCGACGGCCCCCATCCTTTCCCGGGAATCGAGCGGACGCGGGGTATGGAATGCGCTGTTTCACTTTTTGGAGCTGGCGGACCGAGAGCCCATCCCCCTGACCCGGGAGGGAAGGATCCATCGTCGATGGTGTAAAAAGCTGGCGGTCGAGTTGGAAGATTGGGAAGAGGTTCTGCGGGACACCCCCTGGGACGGACGGGAGGAACCGGCTTCGGTGTGTTTGGTATTGGATCTCG
>JAJYSD010000083.1 GCA_021793745.1 Bacillota bacterium | reverse complement strand
TCCTTTTTTTTGTTGGGGGCTGGTGTGCTTCGAAACGGGCGGAATCGGAGGGGAATGGCTGAACAAAAAGTTCTTGCAGAAATAGAGTAGTCAATATAGTATATACTATATAAGGGATTTTCTTATAAAGTATGACACAAATTCATTACCTTCGCCCGTTGGAGGGGGTGTGGGGCAATCGAACTGACCAAACGCCAGGAGATGATTTTGCAGATCGTCCGGGATGAGGGGCCGATCACGGGCGAACAGATTGCTGAAAGGCTGAACCTGACCCGGGCTACGTTGCGTCCGGATCTCGCCATATTGACGATGGCCGGATTTTTGGATGCCCGTCCCCGGGTGGGATATTTTTATGTCGGGAAGACGGCCAACCAGCTGTTTATGGAGCATGTCCGAAAGCTGAAGGTGAAGGATTATAAATCGATGCCCGTCGTCGTTACGGAGGAACTTTCCGTGTACGACGCCATATGCACCATGTTTCTGGAAGACGTCGGAACCTTGTTTGTGGTGAAGGATGGCGGTCGGCTGGCGGGGGTGATTTCCCGGAAGGATTTGCTGAAAATCGCCCTGGGCAAGCAGGATCTGCAGGCGATTCCCGTCAGTGTGGTCATGACTCGGATGCCCAATATCGTCACCTGCAGTCAGGAGGATACCTTATACGAAGCGGCATCCAAGCTGATGCGCAATCAGGTGGATGCATTGCCGGTGGTACGCCCGATGGAGGACGGTCAGGGGCTGGAAGTGGTGGGCAGGATCACGAAAACGACGATCACCAAAGCGTTCGTGGAGTTGGGGCAGGAGTCCAGCGTTTAAGACACCGGTCGGCTGAGGGGAGGGGAAGGACGATTACAAACGATACACAACATCCGGTCGTTTATGTTGTTTCCGATTCGGTAGGGGAGACCGCCGAGTTTGTCGTTCGGGCGGCTTCGAGCCAGTTTAACGGGGATCAGGTGGAAATTCGCCGGGTTCCCTATGTGGATGACAGGGAGACGATCGCCGAAACCGTCCAGGCAGCCGCCGAGGTTCAGGGAATGATCGCCTTTACCCTGGTGATTCCCGAACTGCAGGCGTATTTGATCGAGGAGGCCAGGCGGCATAAGGTGCCCGCCGTCGATATCATGGGACCGATGATCGATGAGCTCGCCAGGTTGTTCCAGCGCAGCCCGAAACGGGAGCCGGGCCTTGTGCGCAAGATGGACGAAGAGTATTTCCGGCGGGTCGAGGCGATTGAATTTGCCGTAAAATACGACGATGGACGGGATCCCCGGGGGCTCCTCCGGGCGGACGTGGTGCTGATCGGCGTTTCCCGCACGTCCAAGACGCCCTTGTCCATGTATTTGGCGCACAAACGGCTGAAGGTGGCCAACGTTCCGCTGGTGCCGGAGGTGGAGCCGCCGGAGGAGCTGTTCCGCATTCCTCCGCAAAAATGCATCGGTCTGACGATCGAACCGGAACATTTGAACACCATTCGCCGGGAGCGGTTGAAATCCCTGGGACTGACGTCGCAGGCCAACTACGCCAGCATGGAGCGCATTCTCCAGGAGCTGGAATACGCCGAGGGCATTATGAAAAAGGTAGGGTGTCCCGTCATCGATGTGTCCCGCAAGGCGGTGGAAGAGACAGCCAATATCGTGCTGGAGATTCTTCGTAGGGGAGGTCGTCAATCTTGATGAAAAAGGTCGTTTATCGGTTTGATGAGGGCCGCGAAGAGATGAAACAGCTGTTGGGCGGAAAAGGGGCCAACCTTGCGGAGATGACTCGGCATGGCCTCCCGGTTCCTCCCGGGTTCACCATCACGACGGAGGCTTGTCTCGACTATTATGCCGCCGGCCGTCGGCTGACCCAAGAGGTCCTCGATCAGATGGAGCAGGCGGTGGCGGATCTGGAGAAGCGGACGGAAAAGGGGCTCGGGGATCCGGAACGCCCGCTCCTCGTCTCCGTCCGCTCGGGAGCGGTCATTTCCATGCCGGGGATGATGGACACGGTGCTCAACCTGGGTCTCAACGACGAGACGGTGGAGGGG
The DNA here is from genome assembly GCA_021793745.1 of Bacillota bacterium. Lineage (GTDB taxonomy): Bacteria > Bacillota > Bacilli > Thermoactinomycetales > DSM-44946 > Planifilum. The sequence goes on along the minus strand of JAJYSD010000083.1, from coordinate 4,337 downwards.
CTTGCGCGTTTGACGGGGAATCCCCGCTTTGCCTACGATTCCTACCGCCGGTTCATCCAGATGTTTGGTGACGTGGTGCTGGGCATCGATCATTATCTCTTTGAACAGATCATCGATGAGCGGAAAGCGAAAAGGGGGCTCAAACAGGATCCGGAGCTCTCGGCGGAGGATTGGCAGTGGGTGATTGGCCGGTTTCAGGATTTGGTCAAGCGGGAGACGAAGAAACCCTTTCCTCAGGACCCCAGGGAACAGCTGCGCCGGGCGGTGATCGCGGTCTTCGATTCCTGGAACAACCAGCGGGCGGCCATCTACCGGAAAATCCACAAGATTCCGGATGATCTGGGGACTGCGGTCAATGTCCAGGTGATGGTTTTCGGAAACATGGGGGAAGATTCGGGGACGGGGGTGGCGTTCACCCGAAATCCCTCCACCGGGGAAAAGGTCTTGTACGGGGAGTTTCTGGTCAATGCCCAGGGAGAAGATGTGGTGGCCGGCATTCGCACTCCGGAACCGATCTCCGCTCTGAAGGAGCGGATGCCCGACATCTACGACCAATTTCGGGAGATCGCCGATCGGCTGGAGCGCCATTACCGGGATATGCAGGATATCGAGTTCACTGTGGAGCGGGGAACCCTGTATATTTTGCAAACCCGGTCGGGGAAGCGGACTGCCCACGCCGCCGTCAAGATCGCCGTCGATCTGGTCAAGGAGGGCATCCTCGACCAGGAGACGGCCCTTCTGCGGGTGGATTCGGACCAGCTGAATCAGATCCTCCACCGGCGCATCGACCCCGAGGCGTCTCTGAAGGTGCTGGCCAAGGGTTTGCCCGCCTCGCCGGGGGCGGCATCCGGAAAGGTGGTCTTCGATGCGGACACGGCGGAGCGGCTCGCCCAGGACGGGGAGAAGGTGATTCTTGTCCGTCCGGAAACCACGCCGGAGGATATCCACGGCATCCTGGCTGCCCAGGGGATTCTTACCAGCCGGGGAGGCATGACCAGCCATGCGGCGGTGGTGGCGCGCGGCATGGGGAAACCGTGTATCTGCGGATGTGAAGATCTCCGCATCGACCTGCGCAGGAAGGAGTTTCGCGTCGGGGAGACGGTGATTCGGGAAGGGGATCTCCTGTCGATCGACGGGGGAACCGGACAGGTGATACAGGGGGAGGTGCCCCTGATCGATCCGGAGCTTTCCGGGGAGTTCCAGGAGCTCCTTTCCTGGGCCGACGAGGTCCGTTCTCTCAAGGTTCGGGCCAATGCGGACAACCCGCAGGACGCCGCCCAGGCTCGTCGTTTCGGCGCCGAGGGAATCGGGTTGTGCCGAACGGAGCACATGTTCATGGAGGCGAGCCGCGTACCCATCGTCCAGGAGATGATTCTGGCGGAGACGCCGGAGCAGCGGCAGAGGGCCTTGGATCGACTGCTTCCGATGCAACTGGAGGATTTTAAAGGCATTTTTCGGGAGATGGAGGGCCTTCCGGTGACGATCCGCCTCCTGGATCCGCCCCTCCACGAGTTTCTGCCCAATCTGGAGGATTTGCTGACCGAAGTGACCCGCCTGCGGTTGGATCCGAAAGCGGATCCTCAGGAATTGCGGGACAAGGAAGCGCTGCTCAACAAAGTGAAAGTTCTTCACGAGTTCAATCCGATGATGGGGCACCGCGGATGCCGCCTGGGCTTGAGTCATCCGGAGATTTACGCGATGCAGGCGGAGGCGATTTTCCGGGCTGCAGCGGAGCTGATGGAGGAGGGGATCGCTGTGCAGCCGGAGGTGATGATTCCCCTGGTCGGCCATGTCAACGAGCTGAAGGAGCTCCGTCGGTTGGTGGAGGAAACGGCCCGCCGGGTCATCGAGGAGACCGGGCAGGATATTCCCTATACGGTCGGCACCATGATCGAGGTGCCCCGGGCGGCCCTCACGGCGGATGCCATCGCCGAGGAAGCCGACTTCTTCTCCTTTGGCACCAACGATCTGACCCAGATGACCTTCGCCTTCAGCCGGGACGATGCTGAAGGAAAGTTCCTGCACACCTACATGGACCGCAAGATTTTGCCGGAGAATCCCTTTATGACACTGGACACGGAAGGTGTGGGGGCCTTGGTGCGGATGGGGGTGGAATCGGGGCGGCGCGTCAAACCGGAGTTGAAGACGGGAATATGCGGTGAACACGGCGGCGATGCGCGGTCCATCGCATTCTGTCATGAGGTGGGCCTTGATTATGTTAGCTGTTCTCCCTTCCGCATTCCCCCGGCTCGCCTGGCGGCGGCCCAGATCGCCCTTCGTTCGCCCCGGATGGAGGAAGTCCGCGGGAAATAAAGGGAACGATGCCGCCCGGTGAGCGCGAATCGAAACGGCCGGAAAAGCCGGCCGTTTCGATTCCTTTTTAAAGCGATTATTTTACCGCATTGCCCATGGAAATCGACAATCGGTTCCACATATTGATCTGGTTGATAATCAAGATCAGATCCACATACGCCTTTTCGTCGTAGTGTTCCCTGACCCGTTCATACAACTGATCGCTGACGCCTTTTTCGGAAATGAGGGTTACATGCTCCGCCAGTTCGAAGGCGACCCTTGCTTCCGGGGTGTATACGTCGGAATCTCTCCAGGATTCGAGCTGGTTGATTTCCTCTTCGGTGGCCTTCAGCTTTTTCGCGCCCTTGGTGTGCATATCGATGCAATAGGCACAGCCGTTGATCAGCGAAACGCGCAATTTGATCAATTCGCGCAGCTTCCTGTCAATGGAGGTTTTTCTCGTGTAATTTTCCAGGGCCATCACGTGTTCCATCGCCTTTGGCGCTACCTTGAAATAATTGATCCGATTGTCCATTTTCATCCATCCCGCCACTTTGACAATGCCCTTGTTTAAAAGGTTGCTCACAGCCGGTCTCCTTTCTCAGCACGCAGGGTTTTTACCGCTGTAACGGAAATCCAACCCGGCGTGATGGCTTGATAAAGGATGTTGCTAACTTCTTACGCTGAAGGGGAGAAAAATCCTGCCAGGAAATGCAAAGAGACGATGAAGTCTGAACGAACACGGCGTCTAAACCCCGGGCAACCGCCGAAAAGCTCTGTCATCGGCCCCTTGCCCGCTTGCGTACGGGCGACGGTGGAAATTGATGTTCCGCGCGGTGCATCTCCCGTCCGGCCTTGCGGGATCCCTCCAAAGGCGAATCACCGGGGTGGAGCACAAAAAAACAATTTGTCAAGGGAAAGAAGAGGATTTTTCGGGGTTATACGCGTATAATACTATAGAATCGGGAAATGAACGAGGGATAGTCCAAATTGACCAGTTTTGAAACTGGGTTTCAGATCTGGAAGGAAAACCACCTTTCATTGTAGAATAGATAGGATGAAGAGGGATTTGATGGTTGACCCTTCTTCCGCCTCGCTTCGTTTTTCCTCCAAAAAAACTCGGTTCCGCGGCAGGAGTTTGACGAATTTTGGCGAATAACATCAAGATGATGGGGTAAATACCCGATTCGATTTCCATGGCCAATTTGTGGAAAGCGGTGGTAACGGTGAAAGGGGGGCCGATTCCCGAAGAGGTCATCGAACGCGTCCGGGAACATTACGACATCGTAGACGTTGTAGGGAGATATGTACAGCTCAAGAAAAGCGGGCGAAATTACTTCGGCCTGTGTCCCTTTCATTCCGAAAAGACCCCCTCCTTTTCCGTATCCCCGGAGAAGCAGATCTATTACTGCTTCGGCTGCGGGGAGGGGGGGAACGTCATCAAATTCATCATGGAGATGGAACAGCTGACCTTTGTGGAAGCTGTTCGCCGCCTGGCGGAGGAGGCGGCAATTCCCCTCCCCCAAGTGGGAACGATTTCCGACCCCGAGGACGGTCCGAGGAAGCGGATGCGCGAAGCCCTCGAATGGGCCTGCCGGTTGTACCATCACATCCTGCTGAATACGGATCAGGGCCGGGACGCCTTCCGGTATCTCCAGGAGCGCGGGGTGTCGATGGAAACGATCAAGGAATTCCGGCTGGGCTATGCTCCTTCCTCCGGCGATATTCTCCTCCGCTTTCTGAAACGAAAGGGCTTCTCGGAAAAGCTTCAGGAAGAGGCGGGCTTAATCAGTTCCTCCGACTCCGCCACCTTACCCCGAAGATTTTTTGACCGCTTCCGCGGACGCGTGATGTTTCCCATCCATGACTCCCAGGGCAGGGTGATCGCCTTCGGCGGGCGCATGCTCGGAGAGGGTCACCCCAAATACCTGAACAGCCCTGAAACGCCGCTTTTTCACAAGGGTCGGCAGCTGTTCAACTTTCACCGGGCCCGCAGGGCGATCCGGAGAGAGCGGCAAGCCATATTGTTTGAGGGGTACATCGGA
>JAJYSD010000082.1 GCA_021793745.1 Bacillota bacterium | reverse complement strand
TTCCTTAATCGCGGGAGACGCCTTTGTCACAGTCCGGCAGGACTCCCTGTACAAGGCTTTCACCCAGCAACGGGAGGTCAGCGGACCGCCCCGCTATTGGACGACGGATTGGAAGGCGGCGAAGGAATCCGTCCAGCGCCCCCATGCCTTAAACCCGTACCGCGTCATCACCGGCCACGGCGTTCCCGCGGCCGGCGAGGAGCTGACCCGCGGATTGGATCGGCTCGTCCGGCAGTTCGACCGCATCGCGGTGCCGGATTACGGCCGGTACGTGGACGGGATGGAGCACTGATCCCTGGAAATGAACCATCGAAGGTTGTGTTGCGGGAACCCCCTTTCGGGTTCCCGTTTTTTGGGTTCCTCCCATCCTGAGGTGTGACTGCCGTCACAGGAATGGATCGCCCGCCGGGATATAATGGGACAACAAACAACAGCTCTCACACCCTGACATCGATGGAAGGATTGGTCAAAGTCCCAAAAGGAGGAGATCCCATGGAACGGAGCTTTACCGGTTCCGAAACCGTCGGGGAGATCGTATCCGCCTTTCCCGGCGCCAGCAATTTGATGAAGGAGTACGGTATCGATTTCTGCTGCGGCGGCGGCAGACCCTTGTCCGAGGCGCTTCAGCAAAAGCAAATCGATGAAGAAAATTTTCTCGAGCAATTGAACCGGTTGTATCAAGAAGCCCGGCAAAAACCGTCCCCGGATACCGATTTCAGACAGATGCCCCTGGGCGATTTGATCGATCACATCGTGCAAAACCACCATGCCTATTTGCTCAAAGAACTTCCTCTGCTCAGCGAATTCGTCACCAAGATCTTCCGGGTGCACGGCGCCGCCCATCCTGAACTGGCCCAGCTCCATCGGCTGTTCCACCAAATGAAAACGGACCTGGAGCAGCATCTGGTCGAGGAAGAGGAAAGGGTCTTCCCCCTCATCAAAGATGCGGAACGGGCGGGAACCCGAGAGGCCTTCCGGAAAGCCCACGAAACCGTCGCCAAGATGGAAGACGACCACAGCGCCGTCGGGGAACTGCTAAAAGAGATGAGGGCAATCACGGACGATTACCGGCTGCCGGAAGGGGCTTGCCGGACCTACACCTTGACGTTCCAAAAGTTGGAGGAGCTGGAGTCGGACATGTTCCAGCACATTCACCTGGAAAACAACGTGCTGTTTCCCCGGGTGGAGCGCCTCGCCCGACCGGCATAAACCCGACATCCCTCCGGCCCTGGATCAATGGCCCGCTATCCTTCCCCTTCGCCACCCTTTCACCACCCGTTCCACCGGCAGGGCCTCCACCCGTCGCCCCTTTTTCCCGAGGGTCGTCTCCGCCGTGAACAGGGAGTTGTAGATCGCCTCTTCGGTGGCCTCCGCGACGGCCTGGAAGCAATGGGAGAGCAGCTCCCCGTCCTCCGGCAGGCGGCGGAGGGTGTAAAAAGGAGGCCCATCGTCCCGGATATCCGGTATCCGGTTGCCCGTGGAAAAGGCGATCACGATATCCCCGCTTCCGTGGCGGGCGAAGGAGCCGGTCCGGGCCAGTCCGAACACCGCCCGTCGGGCCAGACGGCGAAGCTGCTGGGCATCCATCGGCAGGTCCGTCGCCACGACGATGATGATGGAGCCGTCAGCTTCCCGTTCCGGCGGCGACCCCCTGAGCTGACGTCCCACCGGTACGCCGAGCAGATGAAAATCCTCCCTTTTTCCGAAGTTGGAAAGGACCAACACGCCGATATGATACCGATCACCGCCGACCGGGATGCGCCGGGAGGAGGTGCCGATTCCCCCTTTCCAGCCGAAACAGACCATGCCCGTCCCGGCACCGACACTCCCCTCCTCTACAGGACCGGTCTCGGCCCGCCGGAGAGCCTCCCGGGCATGTTCGGGGCGGACATGGAGCCCACGCATATCGTTCAGGTAGCTGTCGTTGCACTCCGCCACCACCACATTGATCGATCCCGCCTCTTCCCCGATGCCGCCATCCCGTTCCATCAGATATTGCAGCGCCCCCTGTGTCACCGCCGGGACCGAAAAGGTGTTGGTGAGCAGTATGGGGGATTCAATGGTGCCCAGCTCCTCCACCTGGACCAGGCCGGCGGTTTTCCCGTATCCGTTGATGACGTGCACCGCCGCCGGCACCTTTTCGCGGAAGAGGTTTCCCGGATGGGGAAGGATCGCCGTCACGCCGGTCCGAACCCCTTCCCCCTGCCGGAGGGTGCAGTGGCCCACCGAAACCCCCTCCACATCGGTGATCGCGTTAACCTTTCCCGTCGGGAGAACCCCCACAAGCAGCCCGTATTCCCGCAACCGTTTCCGCGCCACAGCCGCCACCTCCCGGTGTCAGATCTGTCCCTCCTCCGATTGTATCGCATCGGTCCCGACCGGACGATAACCCGCCGGGAATAGGGCCGCTTTGAAAACCGGTTGCGGAGCGATCCCCCACACGACGGCGCACCCTCTTCCCCTTGACCGGGTTTGGACTTCCCGGTGCGTGTGTTATGATGGTACAGAGAAGCTCGCACTGCAACAGGATCGGAGGCACACGGGATGATACGGGACATATCCGTTGAAGAAGCGCTCAACAATCCCCATCTTCGTTGGGTGGACGTCCGTTCCCCCGGTGAGTTTGCGGATGCGACCGTGCCGGGGGCCGTCAATGTCCCCCTTTTTGATGATGAAGAACGGGCTCGTGTAGGAACCGCTTATAAAAAACAGGGCCGGGAACGGGCGATCCAGCTGGGAGTCCGCATCGTATCGCCCAAAATCCCCTCCCTGTTGGAACAGGTGGAAGAGGCCACCCACGGCGGGACGCCCCTGATCTTCTGCTGGCGCGGCGGCATGCGCAGCAAGGCCGTCGCCACCTTTTTGGATCTGGCGGACCGGCCCGTCTACCGGCTGACGGGAGGCTATCGCGCATACCGGCAATATGTTGTCTCCCGGCTTGAATCCTATGATCTGCGCCCGCGCCTGATCGTCCTCCACGGTTTGACCGGCGTGGGAAAAACAGACATCTTAAAGCGTCTGGCCCAGGACGGCATCCCCGTCCTCGATCTGGAAGAAATGGCGGGGCATCGGGGATCCGCCTTCGGCACCCTGGGCGAATGCCGCCCGCGAAATCAGAAGATGTTTGACGCCCTGCTCTTTCACACCCTGGAGCGCTTTCGGGACGAGCCCTTCATGTTTATGGAGGGGGAAAGCAAACGGATCGGCCGGGTGCTGATGCCCGATTTTCTGGAAGAGGCCAAAATGGCCGGAATCCCGGTGATCGTCGAGGCCTCCTTCGCGACGCGGGTGTCGCGCATTCTGGACATCTACCTGCGCGGAGAAACGGATCTGAACCGCCTGCAAAAACAGGTGTCAGGAGCGATCAGCCGCATCGAACGCCGCCTTTCTCCGGATGTGCGAAAAGAGCTGGCCTCGCAGGTCGAGGAGCGAAATTGGCGGCGGGTGGTGGAGATTCTGCTGAAGGAATATTACGACCCCCGCTACCAATATTCCCAGGAGAAAGTGGAGGGGGAGGCGATTTACCTGAATGCGGATGACCTGGATGCCGCCGTGGAGGCTTGCAAGGATCTATGGAGCCGGCTGAAGGGGACTTCGGCCCCCTTGTCGCTCCCTTCATCGTGACCGGATGACGCATCGGATAAAAGGAAAATTCTCCGCGGAGACGGACGTCGGGGCGGCATCCCCCCTCTGCTTTTGGATAGCCGCAAACCCTAGAGGCTTCACGCAACGCGGAGCCAAAGGCACCCTTCTTCACCGTCCCGGTCTGGCCCGCCCGATGTCAGCAGAGGAAAAGGGCGCGAAGGATATACCGGCCCGCCGACACGGCCAGCACAAACCGGCCGCCACTTTTTTCAATCGAAGAGGCGGCCGGTGTTTTTCCGGATGCGACTGGTCTCTTTGCATATCCCTGCGGACATATCAAGGGTTCAAACCCATTGCGGTGGTGCCTTCGCAGCCGCGGCCAGCACATGGCGTCGGCCCCTGGCATTCATCCAGGAAATACACCGCCGTCAGTCCTGGGTCTGCCGTAGGAGATCTTTGTCACTCCGCCCCGATGCCGGTGTTGGAGCGGACGTACAGCTCGGGAAATTTCTGTTCGGACTCCGGTTCCTTGCTCAGCAGGGTGCCGAGACAAGCGCCCAAAAATCCGATGGGAACCGAGAGGATGGCCGGGTTGTTCAAGGGGAAGAGGGCGCTGTCCCCCATGAAGTTGGGGCTTATCAGCACCAGAATGACAGAACTGATCAGCCCGGACAGGATCCCCCACACCGCTCCGGAGGTGTTAAACCGCCTCCAGAACAGGGTGAACAGGATCACCGGCAGGTTGGCGCTGGAAGCGACAGCAAAGGCCAGGGCAACCAGGAAAGCCACGTTCATGTCCTTCGCGATCAGAGCGAGGATGATCGAAGCCACGCCGACCCCCACCGAGGCGAGCTTGGCCACCCGCATCTGTTCCTCTTCCGTCGCTCTCCCGCCGCGCAGGACGTTGGAATAAAAGTCGTGGGCAAAGGCACCGGCGGCGGAAATCACCAGTCCGGCCACGACGGCGAGAATCGTGGCGAAGGCCACCGCCGAGATGAAGGCGAGGAAGATGTTTCCCCCCAGCGCTTCGGCCAAAAGGGGTGCGGCCATGTTTCCGGCCTTGTCAGCGGCTGTGATTTTCTCGTGTCCGACGAGCAGCGCCGCGCCGAAACCGAGGAACGTCGTCATGATGTAGAAGGCGCCGATGATAAACATCGCCCATACGACGGAGATCCGGGCCTCCCGGGCCGACGGAACCGTATAGAAGCGGATCAGGATGTGGGGAAGTCCGGCTGTCCCCGCCAGCAGGGCAATCCCCAGGGAAATGTTGTCGAGGGGATTGTCGTACTGCAGGCCCGGTTCCAGAAACTCCTGCCCGTACCGGGCGGATACTTCATTAAACATCTCCACCAGGTTGAAGTGATAATTGGCCAGGACCATCAGGCTCAGCAGGATGGTACCGGTCATGAGCAGCACGGCCTTGACGATCTGTACCCAGGTGGTGGCCAGCATGCCGCCGAAGGCCACATAGAGGATCATCAGCACGCCGATGATGATGATCGACCACTCGTAGTCGATATCCAGCAACAATTTGATGATCCCTCCGGCGCCGACCAGCTGGGCGATCATATAAAAGGTGGAGATCGCCAGGGTGCTCAGCGCCGCCGCCGAACGGACCGGCTTGGCCTTCATTCGGTAAGCCAACATATCGGCGATCGTGTATCGCCCCGAGTTGCGAAGGGGTTCCGCCACGATCAGCAACACGACGAGATAGGCGACCAGCCAGCCGACGGAGTAAAGAAAGCCGTCATAGCCGAAGAGGGCGATCAGTCCCGCAATTCCCAGGAAAGAAGCCGCGCTCATGTAATCCCCGGCGATGGCGATTCCGTTTTGCCAGCCGCGGATCGACCGGCCCGCCGCGTAGAAGTCGGTGGTGGTTCGGGTGCGCCGGGCGGCCCAATAGGTGACAAGCAGGGTGATGGCAACGATGAGACAAAAGAGGACAAAGGCGGTCGCATTCATCGCTCATCCTCCTTCCCTTTGGAGATTTTTTCGATCAGCTGATCGGTCTTATTGGCACTCCGGACGTATAGGATGGCGATGATCCAAGCCATGAAAAACTGGGAGAGGGCGAACAGATAAGCCCAATTTAGGGCGCCGACCACCCGGGTGTTCAAAAATTCAAAATACCCGGTCAGAATGGGAAGCGCGAAATAGTAGAGGGCAAAAAACAGCGTTGCAGGGATAATAAACCGCTTTTTTCGGGCCATCAGTTCCCGGAACTCCGGTGTGTTCGCGATCCGTTCCCAATCGTGCTCTGTAGAGCGGGTTTCCGCCGGTTGTTGCTGGGGATTGGCCATACAGACACCTCCCGGATAGTAAGGTGAAATGGGGCTTTTTATGAACCCATCCGGTGTTTGCAAGCGCTTACGTCCTTTTTCTATTATATTTCGAAAATACGATCCATTGGGAACTCTGTGTCCGAAATGCGCCTTGTCCGGCGTGAAATGCAGGGATGACCGACCGAACTGTCAATATTGCTGCAGCAGCTCAAAAAGGGGTTTGACCGCGGCTCGGCTGACGGGGATCTTCGTATCGTCCTTGTTTTTGAGGATCAGGTTGCAGGCGCCGTTGAACCAGGGAACGATCTCCTTGATGTAATCGAGATTGACCAGATAGCTCCGGTGGGATCGGTAAAAGGGATAGTTTCGCAGGAGCTCCTCCAGCTCCTGAAGCGTGATCTTGGCGTAAACCACCTCTTTTTCCGTGTGAATGGCGACCCGGCGGTTGACGCGTACGGCGTAACAGATGGTCGACGGGTCGAGAACCACCACCTTCTCTCCATCTTCCACGAGCAATTTT
>JAJYSD010000081.1 GCA_021793745.1 Bacillota bacterium | reverse complement strand
CCGATCTGCTGAAGGGGCATATCACCGATTGTTACGATGGCCAGTTGGATCTCTGTTCGCGCTTTCCCTTCAGCCTCCTGTTGGATCTGGTGATCATCGAATACATCCGCCAGCGGAGAGAATCTTCAACCCGCAGGCCATAATCCCTTTCCGAAGAACCAGGGCGCCCCTTCCCTCCTCTTCTCCCCTGCACCCCGTAATCCGTCCCATCCGCGTTTGTCGACCGACGGACCGTATAGCGGCGGCGGTGTATAAAAATATGTAAAAGTTTTTTCATTCCGCCCTTTCACTATTCCCGAAGATTATAAACTGGTGTATATTTATTTTAACAAAAAGCGGAAGAAGGAGTGATCGGCCTTGAACCCGTTAGAGATAAAAGAGCTGGGGGATATCATCCGCAAAGTGCGAAAGGAACAGGGCTTGCGCTTGGAAGATTTGGCGGACGATCAGATCTCTCCCGCCACCATCAGCAATATCGAACGGGGGATTCCCCACGTCCGTCCCGACAAGGTGATGTATCTACTGCAAAAGCTGGAAATCCCCATGGACAAGCTTCCGGAAATTATGAACGGGGAACAACGCGAGCTTGAGGATCTCCGCTTCCGCCTCATGATCATCGAAACCCTTACGGATACGGGCCGGCACGAAGAGGCCCTGGAACAACTGGACGCTGCCGGAATCGACGACGGCCATCTACTCGCTCCCTCCGCCTACTTTCTTCGAGGAAAAGTCCTCTTTCGCAAAAAGAAATGGCGCCAGGCAGAGCGCGCCTTCTCCAACGGAATCCGACTCGCTGAACAGCAACCCCACGCCGATCGATCCAACATGATTTCCACCTGCTATCTGATGCTCGGCTTATGCAGTTACCATCAAAACAACCTGGAAAAAGCCCTGGAGCATACGGAAAATGGTCTTGCCGCCTTTCATCCCGACGGGGAGCGACCTTATACCATCTATACCCTCCTTCGAAACAAGGCCATCTATTTGGAGCGGATGGGACGGGTGGTCGAAGCGTTGAAGGTGGTTGAACAGGTTTGGGAGGACCTTCCGAAGATCAAGCAGATGGAAACCTTTTTCAGCTTTTACTGGTTAAAGGTGGAGCTGCTTCGTCGGAGCGGCGTCCTGGACGAGGCGGTGGAAATATGCATGGAAGGATTGCAGATCGCGCGCTTGAACAAGGAATACGGTGCTCTGTTCGATTTGTGGACGGTTTTGGGCAGCATCTATATCGAAAAGGGCGATTGGAAAAACGCCGAAGCTTGCCTTCGCCTGACCACGGGAATCATCAGTGAAGAAGTCCAGCCGGATCGCCTGGCCGCCACCTATATTCAGCTCGGCCTTTTGTATATGTACAAGGAAAAATGGGAGGAAGCCGAAAACTTCCTCTCCAAAGCGATCAAGAACGGGGAAGAAGGCAACGATATGCCGCACCTGACCGTCGCGCTCTTATCCATGGGGAATCTTTACCGCGCCCGGAACAACATCGAGGAGGCAATCCCCTATTACCGCCGGGCGGCTCAACTCAGCAAAAAATATCGGCTTTGGGACAAAGAATATGAATCGTGGTACCGCCTTGCCCAGTGTTATCAAGGGCGGGACCAAGAGGCGTTCTACCGCTGTACCGAAAGGATGTTCACGGTGAAGGAAGAAATGTATGACAATCAGGGGAGGATGCTGCAAAGGGAAGGGAAGAGCCTGCTTGTAACCTTCGTCCCCGCGCCGGCCCCGGCGAGCAGCCTGCGGGTTCACCGATCCCTTCGCGTCTGACCGCTCTCCCCTACAGGACGAAATCGATGCAGAGGAACGAGCGGCTCCCCGGACGGCTGATGTCGCCTCGACTCCTGAGCAGTCATCTGCTGAGGAGTTTTTTGTTTCTCCGATCCACACCCCTTATTACATAGAAATCCCTCTCCAGGATAAAAATAGAGGCAAAATCGCGGCATACCTGGAGGTTAATCATGAATCTCGCCAGACTTTGGTGGAGTTTGATCCTTGTTTTCGTCTTTTCCTTCGCCATTTTGGGTTATTACGGAGGTGAAATCTACCAGACGATGCCCCCCGTCCCCAAACGGGTGGTCACCACCGACGGCGACGTCCTGTTCACGGAGAAGGAGATCAGGGATGGGCAAAACGTTTGGCAGTCCATCGGTGGACAGGAAGTGGGAACCATCTGGGGGCACGGGGCTTATGTGGCGCCGGATTGGAATGCCGACTGGTTGCACCGGGAAGCGATGTGGATCCTCAACAAATATGCGACGGATCAGTTCGGCAAGGCCTATGATGCGTTGGATCAAGAAAAGCAGGCGATGCTTCGCGCCCGCTTAAAAAAGGAGATCCGGACCAACACCTATCAGGAGGAAACGGGCGACCTGATCCTCTCCCCGATTCGGGCACAGGCCGTCGAGGCCATCAGCCGCCATTATGCCGGATTGTTCGGGAGCGACCCCAAACTGGATGATTTGCGGGACAAATACGCCATCCCCCAGAATACGGTCAAAGACCCTCAACGGATGAGGGCCCTGAACGCCTTTTTCTTCTGGTCGACCTGGGCCTGCGCCACCAACCGCCCCGGCGAGAATATCACCTACACGAACAACTGGCCCCATGAGCCGCTGATCGGCAATGTGGCCACCGGAACCATGGTAATTTAGTCCGTGGTCAGCTTTGTGCTGCTTTTGGCCGGCATCGGTGCCCTCGCCTGGTATTACGCCAAACAACAACACGCCGAGTTGGAGGAAACCTTCCCCGAAAAGGACCCCTTGCTGGCCCTGTCCCCCACTCCCTCCATGAAGGCGACCCTCAAGTATTTCTGGGTGGTCGCTGCATTGTGGGTGATTCAGGTCGGCCTGGGGGCGATCACCGCCCATTATCAGGTGGAGGGGAGCGGTTTTTACGGCATTCCCCTCGCAGAATGGTTGCCTTACTCGATCACCCGGACCTGGCACACCCAATTGGGGATCTTCTGGATTGCGACCGCCTGGATAGCCACCGGGTTGTTCGTCGCCCCCGCGGTTTCCGGCCGGGAACCGAAATACCAACGGTTTTTCGTCAACTTTCTCTTCGTCTGCCTGCTCATCATCGTGGTCGGTTCCCTGGCCGGCCAGTGGATCGGCGTCCAGCAGCGACTGGGACTGAAAACCAACTTCTGGTTTGGCCACCAGGGCTATGAATACACGGATCTGGGGCGCTTCTGGCAGCTGTTCCTGACGGTGGGCCTGTTCCTCTGGCTGTTCCTGATGGCCCGGGGTATCTGGCCCGCCCTCAGGGAGAAAAAAGACGACCGGCATCTGCTCATCCTGTTTATCATCGCCTCCACCGCCATCCCCGTATTTTATATCCCGGCACTGCTTTGGGGGCAGCATACCCACCTGGCCATCGCCGAATACTGGCGCTGGTGGGTGGTCCACCTGTGGGTGGAAGGGTTTTTTGAGGTATTTGCGACGGTGATCATCGCCTTCCTCTTTACGCGAATGGGATTGCTGCGGATGTCGACAGCCACCACATCGGTCCTGTTTTCGACGATCGTCTTTTTGTTCGGCGGGATCATCGGCACCTTCCACCACCTGTACTTCAGCGGCACTCCGATCGGCGTCCTGGCCTTCGGTGCCACCTTCAGCGCGCTGGAGGTGGTCCCCCTGGTGCTGATCGGATTTGAAGCCTATGAGAATTTGACCCTATCCCGCGCCCGGCCCTGGGTCAAGGCGTACAAATGGCCGATCTATTACTTTATCGCCGTCGCCTTCTGGAATCTGGTGGGGGCGGGTCTGTTCGGGTTCTTCATCAACCCTCCGATCGCCCTTTACTATATGCAGGGGCTCAACACCACCTCCGTGCACGGTCATACGGCGCTGTTCGGGGTTTACGGCATGTTGGGCCTGGGGCTCATGCTGTTCTGCCTGCGGGGACTCACCCGCCGCCGCATGTGGAAAAACAAACCCCTCGCCTTCTCCTTCTGGGCGATCAATATCGGCCTGGCATTGATGGTATTGCTCAGCCTGCTGCCCATCGGCTTGATGCAGACCTGGGCGAGCGTGGAACACGGTACATGGTACGCCCGCTCGGCCGAATTCATGTCGCGGGAGATCATCGATCTCTTCGTATGGCTGCGGACCATCGGCGACACGATTTTTGCCACCGGCGCGCTGGTCCTCGGCTGGTTCGTCCTGGGCCTCAAGACCGGTTGGTCCTTCACCGATGAGGAACTGCCCTACGCCCGGGACGGCGGAACCCCCGTGAGCGGTTCGGGAAACAGATAGGTGTTACCGGTCGGATCCGCAACCCTCCTTCCTCGCTCCGCCCAGAGCCGGTACCGAAAAAACAGCTCCCCCTCCCACAGGGGGAGCTGTTTGGTGTCCCCCGGGACTTTCGCGATGCTTACGAGTCCTTCATCCACAAAAATCAATTATAATAATATACTGTTTATTTAGACTTAAAATTGATTAGTGAATTCTATCGTGATATAGTAATATAAAAAATGTAAATGTCGTCCTGTGATATAATACTGCGGAGATTCAGTTAAAAAACGACACAAAGCGGGGTGCCAATCGTGGGATCGGAACAGTATCATTATCCCCTCTCCGGTGATTATGCGCGGGAACCGGTTCCTGCCAGCTCCCGTCGCCATTGGCTTTCCTTATCCTTGATTTGGATCGGCGGGGGAATCGATCTGGCGGGAATTCTCCTCGGCACGCAGATTGGATTGGGGATGTCCTTTGAACAGGCCATGATCGCTACCTTCGTCGGATCCCTGATCCTGGCCGTGGTCGGGGCCCTTACCTGTTATGTGGGAAGTGAGACCGGGATGTCCACTGCGATGCTCACCCGGTTTGTTTTTGGAGAATACGGCGCGCGCATCGCCTCCCTGATCATCGGTATCACCGGAATCGGCTGGTTCGGTGTGCAGACCGGGTTTTTCGCCGTCAGCGGACAATTGATCTTCAAGGAATTGGCGGGCATCGACGTCTCCCTGCCGGTGGCGGCCCTGGTCGGCGGCTTGTTGATGATGTCCACCGCGGTCATCGGCTACAAAGCCATCGAATGGCTGAGCATCATCGCCGTCCCCCTCATGTTCGGGATCCTGATCGGCGTCCTGATCGTCGTGATCCCCACCCAGTCGTTCTGGGAAGCGGTCCAGGTTGAACCGGTGGCGGACAAGATCCCCCTGGGCATGGCCACCTCCCTGGTCACCTCTCTCTTCCTCGTCGGCGCCATCGCCGCACCGGATATCGGACGGTGGGCCCGCACCAAAAAGGATTCCATTCTGGCTGCCGTCGTCGGCTTTTTCGTCGGCAACAGCCTGATGTTGGTGATCGCCGTCATCATCGCCAAATATACCTCCAACGCCGAGTTCATCAAGGTGATGTTCGGCATCGGCTGGGGTGGATTGGCGGCGATTCTGTTCGTGCTGGGCACTTGGACCACCAATGACAACGGATTGTACTCCACGGGACTCGCCCTCTCCGTCGCCTTGCACCGTTGGTCGAGGCCAACCCTGGTCATCGTGGCCGGACTGATTGGAACGGCTTTGGCAGTGCTTAACATCTACGACAGCTTCATTACCTTCCTGACCATCCTGTCGGCCTTCGTCTCGCCGATCGGAGGGATCTTCATTGCGGAGTACTATCTTTTGAACCGGCACCGTTTTACCATGACCTTTGTCCAAAACAAGCGAATCCCCTTGTTGTATTGGCACGCCATCGCCGTCTGGGTGCTCGCCACCCTCGTGGGCCTGGCCACCTCACCGGCCAGCGAGGGGGGCTTCGAACTGTTTCAATTGACCCAGATCCCGGCTCTGGACGCGTTTTTGGCCGCCTTCCTCCTCCAGTGGCTCATTGGCGGTTTCCTGAAGCGATACGATGCAAAAAAAGCTGAAAAACCGGAGAAATCGGCCGGATAAAGGGTGGGTCACCGTGAAGGCATATACCCTCGAACAGCGGCGGGACCTGTTTCAGGGAATCGAAAAGGTTCATGAGGGCTCTTTCCCCAACTATCTGATCGAGGGAGATCGACACAACGCCGATTATTGGAACCGGGTGCTGGAGGAGCATCCCGCTCTGCAATTCGTCCTGTGCGATGAAAGGGAAGAAGTCCTCGCCAGCGGCCATTCCCTTCCGTTATATTGGGACGGAACGGTAGAGGGGCTTCCCTCCGGCTATGACGGTGCCCTTGTCCGGGGGTTCGAGGCGCCCCGTCATTCCCCGAACACCCTCTGCGCCCTGGCCGTGATCGTGGCCCGCACGCATCGGGGGAAGGGGATCAGCAGCCGGGCGGTCTCCGTGATGAAAGCGCTGGCCAAAGCGCGCGGATACGCCCACCTGATCGCGCCGGTGCGTCCCAATCGCAAAAGCTTGTACCCCCTCACACCGATGGAGCGGTACATCCGCTGGCGACGGGAGGATGGAGCCCCCTTCGACCCTTGGCTCCGCGTACACTGGAAGCTCGGCG
>JAJYSD010000080.1 GCA_021793745.1 Bacillota bacterium | reverse complement strand
ATCGAAGATCGGATGGCCATCCTCTACCATTTCGGGGTGAATGAAGGACGGATCGGCCTGTCCAAGTTTGTCGCCCTGACCTCCACCAATGCCGCCAAACTATTCGGACTATTCCCGCGAAAGGGGACGATCGCCGTCGGCAGCGATGCGGACATCGTCGTGTGGGATCCGGAGGCGGAGCGCGTGCTTTCGGCGAAAAGCCATCACATGAATGTGGACTACAACCCCTTTGAAGGGATCCGAGTCCGGGGGAAACCGAAATACGTCCTGCTCCGGGGCCAGGTGATCGTGGATCATGACCGGTTTGTCGGAAAACCGGGGATGGGTCAGTTTTTGCGCAGGAAGCCCTTCTCGGCGGCGGATGCATAAGCGGGTCTCCTGCCGTCCGACGAAGGGGTCGCCGCGACAGGAAAGAGGATCCCTTGATCCTCTTTCCTCGATGCTCTTTTGAAAAATCACGGGAATTCGGCGTTCGCCGGACAACCGACGGGGAAGGAGCGGTGTCGGTGCTCGGGTTGCCGCTGGAAACCTTTCTTTGGTTTGCGCCTTGGCCGTTGATTTGGACGGGATTGGCGATCCTCATGTATTTCCGGTTAAAAAAAGAAGATGACAGAGATGGGTCCGTCGAGAGGTGAGCCGTTTTGAAATTGGATCAATGGATCTTCATCGGTTATCTGCTCCTGTTGTTGATCATCGGTTATCTCTTTTCCAAACGCGCCAGCCGGTCCATCGATGATTTTTTGCTCGGAGGGAGATCGATCGGCGCCGCTCCGACCGCCTTTACCATGCAGGGGACTTCCATGAGCGGATATATGTTTATGGGCGGTCCGGCGCTGGCCTATCAGCAGGGATGGTATGCCCTGTGGTATGCCCTGGGGGATGCGGGAGGCTCCATCATCAATATTTCGGTGCTGGGCAAGCGGATGCGCCGGCTTTCGGAACGGCTCGGGGCCCTGTCGCCCATCGAATACCTGGGGAAGCGATACGAAAGTTCCGCCGTGCAAATTATCGCGTCGGTCATCTCGATCGTATTTATCTCGGTCTATGTGTTTGCCCAATTTATCGCGGCCGGTAAAGCGTTGACGTCCCTGACCGGCTTGCCTTACACGGCGGCCCTTTTGATCGGCGTGGGGGTGATCATCACCTATACGGTCTTCGGAGGGTATTTGGCCGTCGTCTGGACGGATTTTGTCCAGGCGATTATCATGGTCCTCGGGGTTCTGGGGATCACTGTCGCGGCGGTATCCCATCTGGGCGGATTAGCCGCTTTGAACGACGCGTTGGCGGAGATGGATCCCACCTATTTGAGCATCTGGGGGAAGGATCTGGCGTATCAGGGGCAGTGGGGCGTGGTGTTGGGAGCGATCTTGATCTATTCCATCGGGTATATGGGTCTGCCGCACGTGGTGGTCCGCCATATGTCCATGAAGAGTCCCCGGACGGCCCGGTCCGCCCTTTTGTGGGCCGCCGTTTGGAACCAATTGTTTGTATACGCCCCGTATATCCTCGGGTTGTGCGGGATTGTGCTGCTTCCCCACCTTTCGGATCCGGAAATGGTGATTCCGGAGCTGGCTTATACCTTTTTCCCGGGAATCTTTGCCGCCCTGCTGTTGTCGGCCGTCATGGCCGCGGTGATGTCCACCTCGGATTCGCTGCTGATGCAGGCGGGAACCATCCTGTCCCGGGATATTTATCAGCGGTACATCGACAAGAAGGCGGATCATCGCCGCATGGTTCTGGTGTCGCGGCTGCTGATCCTTTTGGTCGGAATCGTCGGGGTGGTGGTGGCCGCCGTTGAACCGCCGACCGTCTTTGATTTGGTCATCTTCGGATTCGGGGTTTTGGGCAACAGTTTCATCGTCCCGTATGTGGCCTCCGTTTACTCGAAAAAAGCGAACCGGGTGGGGGCGATCTGCTCGATGGTGCTCGGAGCGGCAACCCACATTGTTTGGACGCAGGCGGGGTTGGAGAGCGTGACGGCGATTCATCCCTTTATCGGCGGGCTGTTGTTCTCCGTTTTGGGAATGCTCATCGGCAACCTCTTCGGAAAAGATCCTTCCCAGGGGATACAGGATGCCGTCGAGGAGGCTAAACACGGCAGAAAAATTTCCGGTGCGGTGGATCGGCATTCGGCGCGGGAGTTGGCACCGGAGGCGTTGAATATCGCCCGTCATCTGCGGGAGCATCGCCTGATTCCGGTAAGGGAGTGACAGAAGGATGAAACGGATCGCCGCGATTCCGACGACCGGGGACCCTTCTCTGCTGACCGAGTCCGTCGCCCGCGCTACCCGTTCCCGATCGGTACGGATTCAAAGCCGGCTTTTCTATCCCTACTACTTTTTCCAATACCGCCTCCGAGGCAAAAGGCTGTTTGCCAAGGTCCATTCGCGGATCGGGTGCACCGTCGACCTGATTTCCGGCCGGGAAGCTTTGGCGGATACGCCTTTTGAACCCCGCCCGGAAACCGTTTCCCGCGAGTGGATCCTGGAAGCAGCCATCACGGAAGCGAGGGCGCGGGAGCGGGCGCGATCCTACGTGTGCGCCGCCGTTTCCATGAAGATGAAATGGTTCAGGTCCGTGGAGCTGCGGCAAGAACGGAGCTTTTTGTATTATCGTCCCTTTTGGCTGGTCGCCTGTGAAGAACGGGACAAGGATCCGGTGTGGATCATCGTCGATGGCGTCAGCGGTCGGTTTCACCCCCTCCCTCTCGAGGAGAACCCCCGTGCGGGGGAGATGATTTCCCAGGCAATCCCGTTCAACGGCGGTGGAGGTTGCAGCGGAAAGCAGACCGAAAAAGGGGGATGACGGGTTATCAACCGGCGGTGTGATTCTTTTTCATCGACAGGAACCGATGGGTGGCCAGGGCGATGTCCAGGGCCATCCGGCGCTCGGGGGTGTCCCAGTTGTTGCCCAGCAGGGTGGAGATCTGTTCCAACCGGTAATAGAGGGTTTGACGGTGAATGTACAGCGCCTTGGCCGTTCGCTGTTTCGATTGCCCCGTTGCGAAATAGGCTTCCAGGGTGCGGACCAGTTCGGTTCCATTTTGCCGGTCATAGTCCAGAAGAGCCCCGATTTGGTTTTCGACATACGCCGACAGCACTTCGGGGTCCACTTGAAGAAACAGCTGCCAGGCGTGGAGATCGTCGTAGCCGATCAGGGAATAACGTTCGGGAGGTCTCTGATCGCGGTTTTGAGCCATGGCGGGTCCATTGACCTTGAGGGCCAGGATGGCCTGTTTCCAATAATGGGGCGCCTTATTCAGGTGACGAAAAGACTGGCTGATGCCGACGGACCACCGGTATCGGTGAAGGGCGGTGTTGGCGGCCCATTGGTTGAAGAGGTCGGAAAAGGCCCTTTTAATCCGCTGCAGCATGGATTGGGGGGAAGAGGGATGCTGGTCGGCGATGACCACCGCCCACTGCTCTTCACGCGGTGCCATCCAAACGTGAAGGCCGTAGGGTTTGAAGGCGCGATGGATCATGCGGGCGATCTGGACCATCATCGCATCTTCCGGGGCGTCATCGGATTCGTAAGGGGTGGATGGGTGTGCCGCGCTTCCCATCGCCGCCAGGGCCAAACTCCCGCCGCCCGTGAGCATCGATACAAGCTCTTCGGGAAACTCGGCTTTCCCTTGTTGCAACCACTCTTCGATCCATTTTTGCATCGTTCGCATTCTGCGTTCTTCGATGGACATGTTGCGCAATAATTCCTGGGCAATGGCGGTGGCGGCCCGGTCCAGCAGCCGCTGCATGTATTCCGGATCTTTGCCGCCCTGGATCATATGGAGGCTGCCGACCTGCGCATCCAATGCGACGATGGGCTGGCAGAGGGTTTCATGACTTTGAAAGTGAGACCGCTGGATGTTTTCCGGATAGAGGATATCGGTTCCCCAGTCGTCCCGGAGCCATACGGGGCACCCGGTTTTTTGGTAGAGGAGCTTGAGGATCTGCGAAGTGCCCTTCGGTTGAAGCGTCAACTCCAAAAACCGTTTGGAAATCGCCTCCAGGGCCAGCAACTGCTGGTGGTGGCGATTGATGATGTAGGATTGGAGGTCCTGCGTGATATCGATAAATCGAACCTCCTGTGGAAAGGCGATGATCGGAAAATCGTGCTTTTCCGCATATTCCAGGATGCATGCGGGTACTTCGGTAAAGCGCTGCACCAGTTCGATGCAAAGGCCGGAGACCCGGCTTTCCACCAGCTGCTGGACAAATCGGAGGATGGCATCTTCCCCATCGCCCAGGCCGACTCCGGTGGTTAATATCAACTCGTGTCCGTTGACAAAGGCGGAGGCGTTCGAAACCTCCAGGACGTGGACCCAGCGAACCGGTCGCTTGAGGCCTCTTCGGCCCGCCACGATCCGGGCGTGTCGAAAGGGAGGCCGTTTCAAGATCTCCTCTACGGTAATCGGCTTTTGAAGATCCACAGGGACACCTCGCTTTGGGGAAGTCTTGCACAAATGATGGTTGCCGAACCCCCCATGGGTGCGTTTCCGAGGAGGCCGGTTCCGCCGGTTTACGCGATTTCAGCGCATCGGCGTCGCAGCCCAGCGGTAACCGCGAAGCGCCTCCTTTCCATCGAAAAAGGGGGTTGTGGAAGGATTTGAGCCTATGGTTAGGAGATTGGATAATGTTTATGACGCAATCTTACTATTATTATAGTAAATTTAAAAATAGGGAGTCGAATCGGATCCTGAAAGATTCCCGGGGGAGGGCCTGCGACCTCCGCACTCCGAAAGCGGTATGCTTAAGGAAAGAGACTTTGAAAGGAATGGGGTGGAGACCATGCAACACCTTTCAGTGGCGGTCATTCCGGGAGACGGCATCGGACCGGAAGTGATGGAGGAAGGGTTGAAAGTCCTGAAGGCGGCCGAGGAGATCCATGGCGGGTTGCGCTTTGAATGGGATCGTTTCGATTGGAGTTGCGGGTACTACTTGAAGCACGGCCGGATGATGCCCGAGGATGGCCTCGACATCCTGAGGGATTACGATGTGATTCTGTTGGGGGCCATCGGGGCGCCGACGGTGCCGGATCACGTATCGCTCTGGGAATTGCTCTTGCCGATTCGCCGGTCCTTCCAGCAGTACATCAACCTGAGGCCGATCAAACTTCTCCGGGGTTTGGAAAGCCCCCTGCGGTACAAAGCCCATGAACATCTCGACTTTGTCGTGGTGCGCGAAAATACGGAGGGCGAGTATTCCGACATGGGCGGGAGGCTGCATCGGGGGACCCCGTACGAAATGGCGGTACAAAACAATGTGTTCACCCGCTTCGGCGTGGAAAGGGTCGTCAAATATGCCTATGCCCTCGCCGAAAAGCGGAAAAAGCGGGTGACCGCCGCCACCAAGTCCAACGGTATCAATCATACGATGCCCTTCTGGGATGACATCGTGCGGGAAATCGCCGCCCGCCACCCGGCGGTTCAGACGGACATCTACCACATCGATGCTCTGGCGGCCTATTTCGTCACACGGCCGGAGAGTTTTGACGTGGTGGTGGCGAGCAATCTGTTCGGCGACATCTTGACCGATCTCGGCGCCGCCCTGGTCGGCGGCCTGGGCTTGGCACCCTCGGGAAATATCAATCCGGAGCGCACCTATCCGTCGATGTTTGAGCCGATTCACGGGTCGGCTCCGGACATCGCCGGTAAAGGGATCGCCAATCCGATCGCACAAGTTTGGAGCGTCAGCATGATGATGGAGCATCTGGAGCAGCCGGAATTGGGCCGGTTGATCCTGGATGCCATCGAGGAAGTGTTGGTCGAAGGGAAGGTCCTGACGCCGGATCTGGGAGGAAAGGCCTCCACCCGGGAGGTGGGGGATGAGCTGGTGCGCAAGTTGCAGACGTTGGGCAAGTCCCGGTGAGCCGGCGGACACACGGGGCAAAGCAAAACGAGGGGTGGTTATCCACGTGAGATCCGACCTGCTGGAAGGGAAAACGGCGGTGGTCACCGGGGCCGCATCCGGGATGGGAAAGGCGACGGCGCGGCTTTTTGCGGAGCAGGGAGCCCGTGTGATCTTCGCCGACGTCAATCGGGAAGCTGCGGAGAGGGCGGCCGCCGGCCTTGACGGGGAGCGGGTGCGCGTGATCCGGACCGATGTTTCCGACGATGACAGCGTCAAAGGGATGGTGGCGGGGACCCTCGAGGCCTTTAGGGCCGTCGATGTGCTGGTCAATTGTGCGGGGGTACCCCAGGCGTTTACGCCCATCGAAGAGCTGAGCCTCGATGCGTGGGACAGGATCATGGCCGTCAATGCCAAGTCGCTTTTTCTGACCGCAAGACACGTGGTTCCGATCATGAAGAGGAGAAAATCGGGATCGATTGTCAACATCGCTTCCATCGCCGGCGTGAGGGCCCGGCCGGGATTAAACGCCTATTGCGCATCCAAGGGGGCGGCCCTCCAGCTGACCCGAGCGTTGGCCCTGGAATTGGCACCCTATCAGATCCGTGTCAATGCCATCAACCCGGGACCGGCGGAGACGCCG
>JAJYSD010000079.1 GCA_021793745.1 Bacillota bacterium | reverse complement strand
TTCCGTCCGCTCCCAACGGCGATCCCGATCCATGGCGTAGTACCGCCCCTGAACCGTGGCGAGCCGCCCGGTCCCCAGTTCCTCCATCTTGTCCAGCAGCTGCCGGATATAATGGATGCCGCTGTCGGGAGCCACATCCCGTCCATCTAAAAAGGCATGGACCAGCACGTTCGGAACCCGTTCCCGCGCCGCCAGTTCCAGCAGGGCGAACAGGTGGTCAATGTGGCTGTGAACCCCTCCATCCGACAAGAGGCCGTACAGGTGAAGCTTGCTCCCGTGTTCCTTCACGTGACGGATGGCTCCGAGGAAGGTGTCGTTTTCAAAGAAGCTTCCCTCCCGGATCGCCTTCGTCACCCGGGTCAGATCCTGGTAGACGATTCGACCTGCGCCGATGTTCAGGTGACCCACTTCGGAATTGCCCATCTGACCCTCCGGCAGTCCCACGGCCTCGCCGCTGGCCTGAAGAAGGGTATGGGGATATTCAGACCAGTAGCGGTCGAAATGGGGCTTCTTCGCCTGGGCGACGGCATTGCCGTGGGATTCCTCCCGCATGGCAAAGCCGTCCAGGATGATCAGGGCTACCGGCTTTTTCCGGTCACTCATCGCTTCTTCCCCCCGGCGGCGATCAATTGCCGGAAGGATTCCGGATCCAGACTGGCTCCCCCCACCAGCGCACCGTCGATTTCGGCTTCGGCCAAAAAGGCCTCGATGTTGTCCGGCTTCACACTTCCGCCGTACAGCATCCGCACCTCGTTGGCCACCTGCTGATCGTAAAGGTCCGCGACCGTCCTCCGGATAAAGCCGATCACCTCGCCGGCATCCTCCGCCGTGGACGCCCGTCCGGTTCCGATCGCCCAGATCGGCTCGTAGGCCAGGATCACCCGCTTCACTTCCTCCGACCCCAGTCCCTCCAGGGCCCGGACGATCTGTTCCCGGACCACCTGCTTCGTTCGTTCCTGCTCCCGCTCTTCCAGCGACTCGCCGACGCAGAGAATGGGAACCAGACCGTGCTGCAGGGCCGTCTTCCCTTTCCGGTTCACCGTCTCATCCGTCTCCGCAAAATAGGCCCGCCGTTCGGAATGGCCGATGATCGCGTAGCGAACGCCGATATCGGTCAACATCCGGGCGCTCACCTCTCCGGTGTAAGCCCCCTCTTCGGCCCAGTGGAGATTTTGCGCCCCGATGCCGATGCCGCTCCCCTCCGCCGCCTCTACCAAGGCGGGAAGGGCGGGATACGGCGCGCAGATCACCGTCTCCACCTTCCCGGGCAGATTCCCGGAGCGAAGGGTTTTGAGAAAGGTCAGCGCTTCGTCGACGGTCTTGTGCATTTTCCAATTGCCGGCGATGACGGGAATTCGCATCGGCAGCACCCCTTCCTGTGATCATTTCCGATCGTTTAGCGCAGCAACACCCGGAAGCTCTCTCCCCTCCATCAATTCCAGGGAGGCCCCGCCGCCGGTGGAAATGTGATCCATGCGGTCCGCCAACCCCGACCTTTCGATGGCCGCCGCGGAATCTCCGCCTCCGACGATGGTCCGGGCCTCCGACTCCGCCATCGCCCGAGCCACCGCGTAGGTCCCTTCATCGAAGGGCTTCTGTTCGAACACCCCCATCGGCCCGTTCCAGATGACCAGTTTTGATGCGCGGATCACTTCGGCAAACCGCTCCCGGGTCTTCGGCCCGATATCCAGCGCCATCCGATCCGAGGGGATCGCATCCACCGCCACGGTGGCAATATCCGCGGGATCCTCCAACCGGTCCGCAACCACTGCATCAACGGGCAACAGCAGGCGTACGCCCTTGGCCACCGCCCGGTCGAGAAGCCGCCGGGCCAGCTCCAGCTTGTCTTCCTCCAGGAGCGATGTCCCCACCTCATGCCCCTGGGCTTTTATGAAGGTGTTGGACAGGCCGCCGCCGATCAGCAGGTTGTCCACCTTGTCCAACAGGTTTTCGATGACGCCGATTTTGTCCTTCACTTTGGCGCCGCCGATCACCGCCGTAAAGGGTCGCTCCGGCGACTCCAGGGCCTCGCCCAGCACTTCGAGCTCCCGCTGCAGCAGGAATCCGGCCACGGCGGGCAGGTGACGGGCAATCCCCTCGGTGGAGGCATGGGCCCGGTGAGCCGCTCCGAAGGCGTCGTTGACGTACAGGTCCGCCAGATCGGCAAAGGCCCGGGCCAATTCGGGATCGTTCTTCTCCTCACCGGGATGGAAGCGGACGTTTTCCAGGAGCAGGATCTGCCCCTCCTTCAATCGGGCCACCCGTTCCGTCACGGCCGGTCCGATCACCTCGTCCACCTTCTCCACCGGTTGTCCGAGGAGCTCCGACAGCCGATCAGCCACGGGCGTAAGCCGCAGCTCCTCCTTAACCTGCCCCTTGGGACGGCCCAGATGGCTGGCGAGGATCACCCGGGCTCCCCGCTCCATCAGATGGCGGATCGTGGGGAGCGCGGCGCGGATCCTCGTATCGTCCGCCACTCGACCTTCTTGCAGGGGCACATTGAAGTCCACTCGGCAAAACACGCGTTTTCCCCGGACATCCACATCGCTGATCGATTGTTTTGTCGTCACAAAATCCATCTCCCTCCGCACATGAGAAGGAGGAGAAAAACTCTCCTCCGTTCCCCTCATATTCTAGGCTTCCAGACCCCGCTTGACAATATAAGCGGCCAAGTCGACCACGCGGTTGGAGTAGCCCCATTCGTTGTCGTACCAGGAGACCACCTTCACCATATTCCCTTCCATCACCATGGTGGAAAGGGCGTCGACGATCGAGGAGTGGGGATCCCCGTTATAATCCCGGGAAACCAGCGGCTCCTCGGAATAGCCGAGGATGCCCTTCAGCGCCCCTTCCGCTTCGCGGCGCAGCGCTTCGTTGACCTCCTCCGCCGTCACATCCCGTTCCAGTTCGGCCACCAGATCGACGACGGAAACATTGGGGGTGGGTACGCGCATGGCGAAGCCGTTCAGCTTCCCTTCCAGTTCCGGAAGCACCTTGGCCACCGCCGCAGCGGCCCCCGTCGTCGTCGGGATGATGGACATTCCAGCGGCCCGGGCCCGGCGCAGATCCTTGTGCGGAAGGTCGAGGATCTGCTGGTCGTTGGTGTAGGCGTGGACCGTGGTCATCAGCCCCCGGCGGACGCCGAAGTTCTGGTGAAGCACCTTCACCACCGGCGCCAGGCAGTTGGTGGTGCAGGAGGCGTTGGAAATGACGTGATGGTTGGCGGGATCGTAGTTATCTTCGTTTACGCCCATCACG
This sequence comes from Bacillota bacterium, assembly GCA_021793745.1. Lineage (GTDB taxonomy): Bacteria > Bacillota > Bacilli > Thermoactinomycetales > DSM-44946 > Planifilum. The sequence goes on along the minus strand of JAJYSD010000079.1, from coordinate 3,234 downwards.
ACGGTGATATCCTCGTTTTTGGCCGGGGCGGAGATGATCACCTTCTTGGCTCCCCCCTGCAGGTGCTTGGCCGCATCCTCCCGGCTGCGGAACCGGCCCGTGCTTTCCACCACCAGATCCACTCCCAGGTCACCCCAGGGGAGCTGGGCCGGATCCCGTTCCGCCAGCACCTTCACCGGACGACCGTTGACCGTAAAGCCGTCCTCGGTCAGCTCCACCTCCGCCTGCAGCTTCCCGTGCACCGAATCGTACTTGAACAGATGGGCCAGGGTAGCCGCATCGGTCAAGTCGTTGACCGCCACCACTTCCAATTCGGGATGATCCAACAGAGCGCGGAACACATTTCTGCCAATGCGTCCAAAACCGTTGATGCCGATTCTTGCCTTGGTCATCACACTCATCCTCCGATCTTTGAAATGTTATTGTCATCCAGCACCCGGGTTCTCCAGGATGGCTCGGGCAGCCCCCTCATCGGTAATTAGTATGTCGCGGTAGGCGACGGAACAAAACGCGGCGATGGCCTCCGCCTTGCTGGATCCCCCGGCCACCGAGATGATCCGGTCCATCCGCTTGAGATCATCCAGATGGATGCCAACCGTCTTCATCCGATGGACGATCTCCCCTCGGCGGTTGAAGTAGTATCCGAAGGCCTCCCCCACCGCCTCCGTCTCCCGGAGGTGGCGAAGCACCTCCGGCGACGACTTGCGCCGGACAGCCATTTCCAGGGCGCCGCCGATTCCGTGAACGGCGACCCGAGCGGTTTTGAGCAGCTCCAGAGCTTCCCGGATGTGCGGCTCCCGGATCACCGTTCGGTATGCCTCGTCGCTCAGCTGATCGGGCACATGCATCAGGCGATAACTGCCACCCGTCTTCTTGGCCATCAGCGATGCGATATAGTTGGCCTCCAGCTCCACCGCCTCCCCCAATCCGCCGCGGGCGGGCACAAAGGTGGTCTCCTTCAGCGCCGGCGTCGGGGCCATCATCTCGGCCACCGCCGCGACGGTGGTCCCCCCGGCCACGGCCACCACCTGTCCCGGATGGGCTTCCTCCCGCAGCAGACGGGCTCCCGCTCTCCCCATCTCCTTTTTGACCCATTCGGACTGGTCAGCGTCGCCGGTGATGATAATCACGCGACGCAGTCCCAATCGGCGCCGAAGTTCCTCTTCCAGCTCCGTCAGACCGAACAGCTCCTTGATCAGGGGTTCCATCTCCGCCAGCAGCTCGGCCCCCTGTTGGGTGACCCGCATTCCCATGGGGTCGACATGCACCAATCCCTGCAATCTCAGGAATTCCACCTCCGCCCGCAGGATCCGCTCCGTCGTCCCCATGGCCGCCGCCAGACTCCGCCGCCCCACCGGTTGCATCAACTGCAGGTGTCGCAGCGTTTCATAACGCTTGCGCATCACCTCGAGCATGTCGGGTAATAATTTTTTTTGCAGTTCCAACAGCGGCTTCATTTTCTCACCCTTCGACCGGGACGTACAACGTCCCTGTATAACAAAATATGTCCCAACACGGCAAAAAGAAAAGGAGCAACGGCTTCCACCTTCATTGTAGCCGAACCTTTCCCCCTTGACAAGATGGAAACCGCCTTCCATCATCCGGGCCAAATCATCCTTTGTCGTACCTCCGCCGGGCCATCGAGGAGGCGATTCCCAGCTCCTCCCGATATTTGGCCACCGTGCGGCGGGAGATCCGGATGCCGTCCCTCCCGGAGCAGATCTGCGATCCGCTGATCAGACAAGGGCTTTTGCTTATTCTCCCTCTGAATCAGCTCCACAATACGCTTTTTCACACTTTTGGCCGATATATCTCCGGACAGGGAATCCACGCCGGACGGAAAAAAATACCGGAATGGGAAAAGGCCGCGAGGCGTTTGCACGTACTTGTTCTGCGTGGCGCGGCTGACGGTGGACTCGTGCAACCCCAACTCGTCCGCCACTTCGCGCAGGGTGAGGGGCTTCAAGTGATCGACGCCGCGATCCAGAAAATCCCTTTGTTTCTCGACAATCACTCGGGTCACCCGATACAGGGTCTGCCGTCGCTGTTCGATCCCGCGAACCAGCCAGACCGCCGACTGAAACCAGTTCCGCAGATAATCCGCCGCTTGGCGCGCCCGCTCCCCCCCTTCCGCCATCATGCGCTGATATTGATCGCTCACGGTGAGGCGGGGGAAAAATCCCTCATTGACCAAAACCACATATTCCCCGTTGACCCGTTCCACACAGACATCCGGCAACACATAGCGGGGCTCGGAGGATGCATAGGCCATCCCGGGACGCGGGTTCAGCCGCTTCAGGCGATCCACCGCCTGCTGCACGCGCTGGAGCCCGACTCCCAATTGGCGGGCAATCTTGCGGATTCGACCCGCTGCCACGTCATCCAGGTGATGTTGGATGATCTGCAGCGTCACCTCGTCCGGGGCATCTTCCCGCTGAAGCTGGAGCTTGAGGCACTCCGACAGGGAGCGCGCCCCCACCCCCGCCGGTTCCAAGGATTGGATGATCCGGAGGGACCGATCGAAGGTGTCCCGGTCGATATTAAAGCGTTTACATAGAAAGGCAGCGTCAACCGTCAGATACCCGTTGTCATCCAGATTTCCGATCAAATAACGGCAAACGGCCATCGTGGCGGAATCCAGAGAGAGGTATCGCAGCTGAGATTCCAGCGCATCCGCCAACGTTTCGGAGGGCGCAGCCAGGCTTTCGAAGGAAACCCCCTCATCCGCGCTGCGGGGTAGTCCCCGCTCCCCCCTCCCGTTTCGCTGAACATACGCCATCCATTCCCCGGGATCTGCGTCCAGCAGGGGAACCTCACGGGCTTCCTCGCCGTCCTCCCCTTCCCCCGGCTCGGCAATCTCCAACACCGGATTTTCCTCCAATTGCTCATGGATATACTGCTCCAAATCCGCCGCGGAGAGCTGGAGCAACTGAATGGCTTGTCGCAGTTCCGGCGTCATCACCAATTTCATGCGCTGCTCCTGAATCAGACCATAACCGATTTGCAAAGCCATCTTTTCCACCTCCGCGCGTTTTTGGCCATCACCGATGCTCGGGTCGACTATTCGCTCTTTTTTGATTTGCGTAAAATCGGGTCCGATATTACCTGCACCGTCGGCGCCGCCTGATGAAAACATCCGATCCGTGCCATGTTTCATAATCATTTTATCATAAAAAAGGTTCCTTGCCCTCACGGAATTCCGTGGAAACAAACTTGCCCACCGCCCCTTGATGA
>JAJYSD010000078.1 GCA_021793745.1 Bacillota bacterium | reverse complement strand
AAGGTTTGTATCCACCGAAGCGGACCTGATGCGCCCCTTTATCGAACAGCTGACCAAGGGCCGCTACTACGACAAACCCCTGCAGCGGAAGGTGCAGCTTCTGCTGTGATGGGTCCGGGAGCGCCGATGCCGGAACGAGGCTTAAACGAGGCTTACGGGATGCGGGAAACATTCGTTGGCCGCATCGGGGTGTGTTTCCTCCGGCGGGGAACATCCGGGCGGAAGGAGTCCTCCGGGAGCAGTCCCGGTTTCGCGGCAGCCGTGGCCGGGATTTGAAACTTCCCGCCTCCCGATCAAGGGCCGGAAGGCATTTCCCGCTTTATGCCGGGGGAGGCGAGCCCCCTCGTGGAGAATCGCCTGACGCTTGTCACCCTCTCCCTTAACGGGGCGGGGGTTTTTTATGCCATCGGCCGGCGCGCGCCGGAATTTCCGACGCCATCCCCCGCGCTCTTGCACGGACGGGTGGAAAGACCGGACGTTCGAAAACCCGGGGACTCCTGCTTTGTTTCTTTTTTCTTCTCCGTTTCGTCAAGAAATCGACACCACATACCCATACCCCTTAGGGTATAATGGGAGGTGAAACACGACGATACAGGAGGAATGCCCTGTGGAACAGCAACAGGTCCCCACCCTGGCCATCATCTTTTTGTCCAAGGATCTGGAGAAGTTGCACGCCGGATCGCTGGTGGGATCCGTGGCGGCCATGTCCGGGATGAAGGTCCGCATGTTTGTCACCATGAATGCCCTGGAAGCCTTCTTGAAGGAAAATGTGGAAAAGCAAAACTTTCAGACCGGAACCGTCGGTGCGGAAATGCTGAACAAGAACATTCCCCTCTTTCCCGATCTCATTAAGGAAGGCAAGGAGAACGGTGATCTCCATCTCTACGGATGTTCCATGGCCATGGATGTGATGGGATGGAAGCAGGGAGATTTGATCGATCTTTTCGATGATGTGATCGGAGTGAGCTCTTTCCTGGGGATGGCGCAGGGAGCTCAAGTCATCACGATGTGATGCGGCCAACGGAAAACTGTACAAAGGGAGGCGACAGCCATGTCGGAAGTGGACGTGAAAAAGTCGATCGATGCCCGAGGTTCCTTTTGCCCCGGACCGCTGATGGAATTGATCAAAGCGGTGAAACACGCCCAGGTCGGAGACGTGATCGAAGTGTTGTCCAGTGATACCGGATCCGCCAAGGACATTCCGGAATGGGTGAAAAAAATGGGGCACGAACTGGTCTACTGCCAGGAGGCCGGTGATCATTGGAAAATCGCCGTTCGCAAAGCGAGGTGAGCGGCGGTCAGACAAGGAGGGAGGGAGACTTTCATGACCCAGAGGGTTGTGGTTCTCGGCGGGGGGACAGCCGGCACCATGGTCGCCAACCGGCTGGCCCGTCACCTGACGGATCAGATCCGGTCCAAGGAAGTGGAAATCCTGTTGATCACCAACACGGAGAAGCACCTTTACCAGCCGGGATACCTGTATATCGCCTTCAACGAAAAAGCCCCGGAACATTTTATCCGGGAGGAAAGGGATCTGATCCACCGGGATGTGACCCTGATTGTCGATGAGATCCAAAAGATCGAACCGGACCAAAACCGCGTTCGGTCCGATCGCGCCGAGTATCCTTACGATTATCTGGTGATTGCCACGGGCTCTCGCCCCGATTTCGACAGCGTTCCCGGTCTGAGGGAAAGCGCCCACAACTTTTACACCCTGGATGGCGCCACCCGTCTGCGGGACACCTTGGCCGGGATGAAAAAGGGGCGGATCCTGATCACCGTTGACATCCCCCACAAGTGCCCGGCGGCTCCCCTGGAGATCGCCCTCATGCTGGACGATTACTTCCGAAAGCGGGGAGTCCGGGAGCAGGTGGAGATTCAATACACCTACCCCATCGGCCGGATTCACTCCCTGGAATCCGTGGCCGAGTGGGCCTTGCCCCAGTTTGAGAAGCGTGGTATCGCCTATGAAACCTTTTTCAATCTGGAGAGGGTCGATCCGGAGCGGAAAACGGCCATCACCATGGATGGAGAGGAACATCCCTTTGATGTGTTGATTTCCGTTCCGGCCCACCAGGGGGCGCAGGTCATCCTGGACTCCGGGATCGGCGACGAGATGGGGTTTGTTCCCACCGACCGGCACACGTTGAAAATGGAGGGTTCCGACAATGTCTACGTGATCGGCGATGCGACCAACCTGCCGATCAGCAAGGCCGGTTCCACCGCCCACTACCAAAGCGAGCCCTTGGTCCACAATCTCGCCAGCCGGCTGAAGGGTCTGCCCGAAACCGCCATCTACAACGGCAAAGTGGCTTGTTTTCTGGAAAACAGCCTGCAGGACGCCAGTTTTATCACCTTTGATTACGAAAATCCCCCGAAACCCGCCGCCACCTCCGAACTCCTGCACTGGTTTAAGATGGCGTACGGAGAGTTTTATTGGCTCAACGTCCGCGGGATCTTGTGAGGGGTGAAATCCATGAGCAATTCCACGATGAGGACGGATGCCAAGGCGGAATGGGGGGAAGCCGTCCTTCAGTCCCTGACGGCGGAGATGGTGGCGGATTTGACCGGCAAACTCGCCTCCGCCCTGGAAGCGATCGATGACCTTCTGCAGCCGGAGACCCTGGCCCTGCTGCGTCAGCTGACCGATGCGAGCGAAAGCCTGTCGAGGGCCCTGGCCGAAGTGCAGCGGCTGGAGGAAAGCGGGGCGCTGAAAAACCTGACGGAGTTCAGTGAGCTGTCGGCCCGCATGAGGAGCGCCTTGACCGGCCCCATGGTGGCGGACATGATGGAACAAGGGGTGAAGCTGATCGAGTGGGCCGACATCCTGGAGCAAAGGGAGGCCCCGGAACGGGTGAAGGGCATGCTGGACGCTCTGGAGTCGGCCCAAAAAGAGCGTCAAGAGGCCGAGGGGCCCCTCTCCCTCTTCCAGATGCTCCGGGCCTTGTCGGACCCGGAGGTTCGCGAAGGGATCAGTTTATTCCTCACCCTTGCCAAGAAATTGCCCAAGGAACTGTACAAAAGTTGAAACCGCCGAAATAAGCCCGGGCGAAGGGAGACGGTTTTTCGTCGAGCGCCTTGCCACCGCATAGAGTCAAGACGAAAAATCGCCTTTCCTCGGATGCGTTGTAAACCGCCTGACAAAGGAAAGAAGCCCCTGCCCTCTTGGCAGGGGTTTCTGCCGTTACGGGGTGTGGGCGCTTTGCAGCTGCTGCTCCGCCAGCCGCCGGTACAGGGGGTGGGAGGCCATCAATTCCTCGTGGGTTCCTCTGCCGGTGATGCGTCCCTCCTCGAGGACGAGGATCTGATCGGCTTCCACCACCGTGGACAGGCGATGGGCGATGATCAGGGTGGTTCGGCCCTTCATCAGGTTTTTCAGTGCCTGCTGGACGTACATCTCCGATTCGCTGTCCAGATTGGAGGTGGCTTCGTCCAACAGGAGGATCCGGGGGTTTCGGAGGAAGGCCCGCGCGATGGCAATCCGCTGTCTCTGCCCTCCGGACAGCTTGATCCCCCGCTCCCCCACCTCCGTTTCGTATCCCCGGGGGAGGGCATCGATGAAATCGGCGGCGTTGGCCAGTTGGGCGGCCCTGCGGATTTCGTCCTCTTCCACTTCTCTGCTCAAGCCGTAACAGATGTTTTCCCGGATCGTCCCGGACATGATCGGGCTCTCCTGGGAGACGTAGCCGATCGCTCGGCGCCAGGCGGTCAGATCCAGCTTTTCGATGGGCAGCGGGCCCAGCCGGATCTGGCCCGCGTCGGGGGTGTAGAACCGTTCGATCAGGGAAAAGAGAGTGGTTTTGCCGCCGCCGCTCGGCCCGACGATGGCGACGGTTTCCCCCGGCTGGACGGTGAAATCGATCGCCCGGAGGATCGGTTTGCCCGCCTCATAGGAAAAGCTGACCCGGTCGAAGACCAGCTCCTGATCGAGGGGCGGGGATTCCCTTCCCTTTTCACCCGCTTCCGGCGATTGGGAGAGCAGCAGCTGGATTCTCGCGGTGGCCCCCATCGCTTTCTGGAAGGCGGTGAAGAAGGAGGCCAACTGCGTAAAGGGAACGATGATCTGAAACATGTAGAGGATGATGGCGATCAGGGATCCGGTCGAAAGCGTCCCGGATGCCACCCGGACGCCGCCGTAGCCGATCAGAATCACCAGGACCAGCATCATGACCGTGGTCATCAGCGGGGAGATGATGGCCATCACCTTGGCTTCCTTCAGCCCGAAGGAGAAGAGCCGGCGGATGCTCTCCTTTCCGCGGCGATTCTCGATGGCCTCCGCGTTGTGGGATTTGACCAGGCGGATATCCCCCAGCACCCGGCCCAGATTGGCGCTGAGGAAGGCCATTTCATCCTGGGTGCGCCTGGAGATCCGGTACATGATCCGGCCGAGGGGCATGATCACCAGGAGGGACAGGGGAACCACGGTAAACAGGATCAGGGTCATTTGCCAGTCCATGAGGAACAGGATGACGACGGAACCGAGGATGGTGAGGATGCCGGACAGGGAGGAGATGATGTGCTGGGAGATCAGCGCCTTCACCGTGTTGGTGTCCTGGGTGATGCGGCTCATCGTCTCCCCGGACTGGTGTTTGTCGAAATAGGGGATGGGAAGGCCCAGGATGTGGTTCCAGAGATGTTCCCGGATATTCCGGACAAACCCCTCCCCGATGTAGGCCATCAAGTAGTGGGACAAGCCTCCGGATGCCGTCTGCAATAAAAAGGTGGCCACAAGCCACAGCACCGGCAGAAGGCTCCATCCGGAGGCGGTGATCACATCGACGAGCTGTTTGGTCAGAAGGGGGACGACCAAACCCGAGGCCGCCTCGATCAGGCTGAAGAGGATCCCGGCGGCGAAGATGCCTTTGGCGGGCTTGCCGAGGCGAAGCAGCTTGAGAAAGGAGGAAAATGGCTTCCCGGGCGGCTGCCGATCGCGTTCTTCCATGAGCACGTTCCTTTCTGGGGAGGATGAAAATTTCAGGGGGGTGCCGCGGAGGCGAAAGCGGCGGGCCGGTTTTTGGGCTTTCTCCGTCGACCCGCCGGTGTTTTCCGGCCAAAAATCTGTTTATATTATAGTACACTTTCGGCTTCCCGTCCCCTTTGCCAATAAAAAAGTGAGTACTCACTTTACTATCAGAATCCTTCGTATTACAATGGATTTGGAATGAAGACTCCTCGCAATCGATCATCACAGCGCTTCGCTTTCCGCCGAATCCTTTTGAAAAGGGTGATTCCTACATGAAATCCCGCGTGTTGTTTTTTGAAGATGTGGACCGCTTTCGCCTGCCCGAGGTCGGGGGAAAGGGAGCTAACCTGGGGGAACTGGCCAAGGCGGGCTTTCCCGTCCCGGAAGGCTTTTGCGTGACCACCGACGCCTACCGGGAGTTTGTCGCCGCCAGTTCCGAAATGGACGGGCTTCTGGACGAACTGGGCGCCCTGGATCCGGAAGATATGGAGGGGCTGCGGGCGCTGGGCGAGCGGATCCGCACCCACCTGCTGGAGCTGGAGATCCCCGCATCCCTCAAGCGGGAGATCACGGAAGCCTGGAGGAGGGCCGGGGAAGCGCATGCCTACGCCGTCCGATCCAGTGCGACGGCGGAGGATTTGCCGACCGCTTCTTTCGCCGGCCAGCAGGACACCTATCTGAACGTGAAGGGTCGGGAGGAGCTGCTTCAGCACATCCGAAAATGCTGGGCCTCGTTGTTTACGGATCGCGCGATCGCGTATCGGATGAAAAACGGCTATGACCACCGGCAGGTGTATTTGTCTGTCGTGGTGCAGCGGATGGTGAACCCGGAGGTTTCCGGTATCCTCTTCACCGCCGATCCGCTGAGCGGAAACCGGCGGGTCGTCTCCATCGACGCCAGCTTCGGGCTGGGGGAAGCGATCGTATCCGGAAAGGTGTCGGCGGATTTGTACCAGGTGAAGGAGGGCCGCATCCTTCAGAAGGAGATTTCGGAGAAAAAAATCGTCATCCGCTCCCTGCCGGAGGGGGGAACGGTCACCGAAGAGGTGCCGCCGGAGGAAAGGAACCGGCCGGCTCTCGCCGACGATCAGATCTTGCGCCTGTCGGAGCTGGGCAAGCGCATCGAAAACCATTTCGGTGCGCCGCAGGACATCGAGTTTTGCGTGGAAGGGGGACAGATTTATATCGTGCAGAGCCGGCCGATCACGTCCCTGTATCCCCTGCCCGCCGACCTGCCGCAGGAACCCCTCAGCGTCCTGATCTCCTTCGGCCACCTCCAGATGATGACCGATGCCATGAAGCCGCTGGCCCTTTCCATCTTTCGTACCGTTTTTCCGAAAACGTTCCTGTATGAAGCGGGAGGGCGCCTGTTTATCAACCCCTCGGCAGCGCTCCGGACCCGGCCGGGCCGCAAGCTGTTTCCCAAAGCTTTGAAAAATCTGTTTGACGAATCCCTCAGTCAAGCCGTCGAAGAGGTGATCCGGCGGCCCGAATTCCGCCGCGTTCCCCCGGAGCCGGGGACCGGGCGGTTC
>JAJYSD010000077.1 GCA_021793745.1 Bacillota bacterium | reverse complement strand
CTCGTGAGCGTTTCGAATCAAAAACAGGAACCATTTTTTCTGTTTAGACGAAAAGATGGATTTACTTTTTTTCCGAAATTCGATACCATGAGGGCATGACGGCGTGGAAACGACCGTCTTTTTTCTATCTGGTGTGGACTTCGTATTCACCCATCCAAAGCGACACGGCATTTTGAAAGGAGGAAATTCGTTTGACGGAGTCCTACTTCGACATACTCAAGCGTCATGGAGTCAAACTGTCCCTGGCCATGCTCCTCGGCAATTTGCTTCACACGGCGCTCCTTTATGCGGCGATCATCGTGTATGTGATCCTCGCCTTGATCCTTTCTCTGATTTTTACGATGGACGTGTCCGCTCTCGGTACCGATTCGGACCAATTTGCTGAAAACCTCGCGTCCGAACCCGGAGGGGTCATCCTCGGAGTCATCCTGGCCCTTCTCCTGATCCCCGTTATCCAGCTGCCGAACAGCTTCTTCACCGCCGGTTCCTATGGGGCCGCATCTGCCTCGGTTTTCCGCGGTGAATGGTCCTTCGGCTACTTTTTCTCGGCGGGATTTAAGAACCTATGGAGAATGTTCGGCCAGCAAGTCCTTTTGGCCCTGATCTTCATCGGACCGATCCTGCTGTTGATTCTGATCAGCGGTCCGCTCGTTGCCGACGAGGAAGGATCGGAGGCGCTTCTCGCGATTTTCGCTTTTCTGTTCATCATCCTGGCCTTCGCCCTGCTCATTGGATACCTGTGGGTATCCCTGCACGCTCCGCTTATCCTGCTCGTGGAGCGGACGGGGGTTTGGGAGTCGATCCGCCTCGCGTTTCGGCTGACCCTCAAAAAGCCGGGTCAAACCCTTCTGTCGGGTCTCATCGCCCTGGGGATCTTGATGGGTGCTTATTTGGCAGCAATATTGATTGCCGTCATTCTCATCCTTCTTCCGACCGCCATCACGGGAAGTGAGATCGTCGGAGCGATTTTTGGTCTCTTCGGCGGATTGATCGTCCTGTTCGCTATTTTCTACGCTTTTGCCGCGTCCCTGCTGATCATCGTTCACCGGTACAAAACTCGACTCCGCAATGAACTTTTTCCCGAAGAAATGAATTGGGAAGGAGTCCCCGGCGGAGCCACTCCCGGATACGTTCCGCACAAACCGTGATCAACCATTCGCCATGGAGGGTAAGGGATGGAAAGTTATTTTGAACTGTTTCGTCGGCATGGACTAAAATTGTGGGTCAGTTTCTTCGTCGGCTCCCTGGCCGCGACGGTCGTGGCTGGGATCTTCGCCTTTCTCATTTTCCTCATCGGAGGCATCGCCCTGTTCTTTAGTGCGGGCGATGTATTCAGCGCCCTCGAGGAGGCCTTTGATCCGTTTGCCCCGGATCCGGCCGCTGCCCTGGAGGCGGTGTTTTCCCCGGGAGTGATCATCTCGCTGCTGATGATGTTTTTGCTTTTCATCGGGGTCGTGCTCTTTTACTCGGGATTTACCAATGCGGGGATGAACACGATGATGCGCAATGCGGTCTTTGAGGACCGCTCCTCCATCGAAACCTACTTTACTCAAGGGTTTCGCTATATGATGAAGATGGTGGGTCAAATCTTTCTGACCGGTCTCTTCTACATTCCCGCGATCATCCTGGTTACCATCGGGATTTTTCTCATGATATACGGAATCGCCGAAGGGGGAGCCGGACCGGTTTTGGGAGGATTTCTTCTCTTCCTCGTGGCGGCGGCGCTGTTCATCGTGCTGGCCCTCGTCTTTTTGCACGCGCCGGTCATCCTGGTAACGGAAAATGCCGGAATCTGGGAATCCATCGCGCTTTCCGCCCGACTCTTCAAGCGGTCCTTTGGCCAGGTGTTTATTTCCGGCTTGATCGTCTTTCTCATCTATCTCGCGTATGGAACGTTCTTTTTCATTCTGGGAGCGATCGTCGGAATTGCCACCTTTGATCCTGAGGCAGTCAATGCCGCGAATACGGGAGGTTCAGGCCTTCAGACGTTCTTCAACCTGATCCAGTACGCGCTCACGCCCCTCATCCAAGTGTTGTCGCTCCTGGCGATTTTCGTCCGGTACCGGAATCGTCTCCGTCCCGTTCTGTATCCGGAGCAAAACGGGAACGACGGGGACGGGGAAATCGGCGGAACGAAAATGATCTGGGGTTGATATTGAAAAAGGCTGTTGACCAAAAGGTCAACAGCCTTTTTCTTATCCGCCGCACTGCTCAGAGATAGGAGTCCAGCCATTCCCGCAGCTGCTCTTTGGGCTGGAAGCCGACCATTTTGGAGACCATTTCACCGTCTTTAAACACCATCAGGGTCGGAATGCTCATCACCCCGAAACGGCCGGCCGTTTCCGGATTGTTATCCACATTCAACTTGGCAATCTTCAGTTTATCCCCGATTTCATTGTCCAGCTCCTCCAAAACGGGAGCGATCATTTTGCACGGACCACACCAGGGAGCCCAAAAATCAACCAGTACGGTTCCCGATTTCACTTCATCGGAAAAATTCTGGTCCGTCACATCTACGATGGCCATGATGGTTACCTCCTCAATTCACCAAGTTCCAATCCGACGAACTTAGTATACCACTCCGGGGCAAAGGATCCAAGGTATTTCGACGGACGAAAAAACGAGAGAACGCTCGAAAAGGAGCCGCCTTTACCCGCTTTTGTGCAAAAATACGGCTTTCGGGAACTGCCGAAAACAAAAGGAGAGGAACGGGGGATGCGATCTTCCGCCCTCCTCCAGCCCGGTGGCCTGCGGAAAATCGCCCCCCATTCCCGGATCAACGATGGGGTTTAAATCGGACATCGCTCCGCCCATTGCTTGTTCAGTTGGCTTCAGCCAGCACCTTCTTGAATTCCTCCGTCAGCATCGGGACCACTTCAAACAGGTCACCGACGATGCCGTAATCGGCCACGTTGAAGATGTTCGCCTCCGGATCCTTGTTGATGGCCACAATCACCTTGGAGTTGGACATGCCGGCGAGGTGCTGAATGGCACCGGAGATTCCGCAGGCGATGTAGAGATCCGGCGTAACCACTTTCCCCGTCTGGCCGATCTGCAGGGAATAATCGCAATATCCCGCATCACACGCTCCCCGGGAAGCACCTACGGCAGCTCCCAATACATCGGCCAGCTCCTGCAAAACCTTAAATCCATCCGCACTTTTTACGCCGCGCCCTCCGGCGACGACGATCCGCGCCTCCGACAAATCCACACCGCCGGAGGTCTTGCGGACCACTTCTTTCACCAGGGTCCGGAGGGAATCGGCGGCAACCGCGAAATCCAACTCCTCCACCTGGACGGTGCGGGAGGTGTCCGGCTCCTCCGCGGAAATGTTGTTGGGACGGATGGTCGCAAAGACGGTCCCTTCCTTCACCGCCTTCTTCACAAAAGCTTTCCCCGCGTAAATCGGGCGGGTGAAGAGGATCCGGTCATCCGCCAGCTGCACGTCGGTGCAGTCAGAGATCATCCCCCATCCCATCCGGGCGGCGATCCGCGGGCTCACATCCCGTCCGATGGCGGTATGCCCGGTGAAAATGACGTCGGGCTGCACCGTCTCGATCACATGTTTGAAGGCCTGAAAGTAGGCGTCCGTCGTATATTGATCCAGCTTTTCATCGGTGACGACCACTACCTTGTCGGCACCGTGATGGGCCAAGGGTTCCGCATATTCCTTCGCATTGCTGCCGAACACGGCGGCGGTGATGGTCCCCCCTTCGGCGACCCGCCGCGCCGCCGCCAGGCATTCCAGGGAGACGTTCCGCAATCCCCCGTCCCGCACTTCGGCCAGTACCAAAACGTTTCTGCTCATGGACGTTTCCCCCTTGCAGTCAACATGGTCTTCTTGAAACCGGATCCAAACCGTGCCACAAGCGTTGAAACGGCTCTGATGGGCTCAGATCACCTTTGCCTCGTTCCGGAGCGCCTGCACCAGTTCCTTCACCTGATCCGACAGCTCGCCCTCCAGGATTTTCCCGGCTTCCTTCTTCGGCGGCAGGAAGACCTCCAGTGTTTCCGTCTTGGCCTCGATGTCCTCCTCATCCAGGTCGAGATCGTCCAGGTCCAAACGCTCCAGGGGCTTTTTCTTCGCCTTCATGATTCCGGGGAGAGAAGGATAGCGCGGTTCATTCAGTCCCTGCTGCGCCGTCAACAGGATGGGCAGCTTGGATTGAATAATTTCCACGTCCCCCTCCACGTCCTTCTCCACTTCCACGTTTTCGCCGTCGATGGTCAATTTGGTGATGGTAGAAATGTGGGGAATTCCGAGCAATTCTGCCAAACGGGGTCCCACCTGCGCCGAACCGTCGTCCACCGCCATATACCCGCACAGGATGATGTCGTACTCCTGCTCCTTGATCACCTCGGCCAAAATCTTGGCGATGGTGTATTCATCGGCGTCTTCCAGATCCTCGGAATCCACGATAATTCCCTTGTCGGCCCCCATGGCCATGGCCGTGCGCAGGGCTTGTTCCGCCCGGTCCGGCCCCACGGTGATGACCGTCACTTCGCCCCCGTGTTCTTCCTTCAGCTTGATGGCTTCCTCCACGGCATACTCATCATAGGGGTTGATGACAAACTCCACCCCGTCCTCGCTGATTTGGCCATCCTCGAGAACGATGCGCTCCTCGGTGTCGAAGGTTTGCTTCAGGCAGACCAAAATGTTCATGCGTTACCCTCCTTCTCTGAATGAGCATCCCTCTGCAGAGGGGCCTCCTTCCCCATTCCGTCAAGGAACAGGCGATGGATGGGGTCCACTTGATCCATCAGGCTGTACTTGCAGCCGTTCATAATCCAGGATGTGACGGTTTCATCCAAGGTGCCGAAAATCATCCGGCGGGCAACCCGAATATCGACATCCGGTCGAAAGATCCCCTGCTCAATCCCGGAGCGGATGATGTCATCGATGACATCCATATACTTTTTCAGGGTTTCTGCGATCCCCTGGCGCACCTTCCGGTTGGATTGGCGCAACTCAATCTGGGTGACGATCGCCATTTTCGGGTTTTCTTCCAATTGCGCGAAGTGGAGGCGCATCAGCTCCCGGAGTTGATCCGACGGAGAGTCGACACGAGCGGTAGCTTCCCGGACGGTTTCGATAAAGGCTCCCATTTTTTCATTGAAAAGGGAGATCAGCATATCATCCTTGTTTTCAAAATAAAGGTAGATCGTCCCGTCGGCCACCTTCGCCTCCCGGGCGATTTTGGACACCTGGGCATTGTGATAACCGTTTTCGGCGATGACGCGGATGGCGGCGTCGATGATCGCCTCATATTTTTCCCCGGTCCTTTTGGCCATGGCCGTCCCTCATTCCTTAGTGAATGACCATTCATTCAATTTCTAGTTTATTACGCAACAAAACCCGTGTCAACTTTTTTCGTAAAATTGGCGATGAAAGCGCAACCGAGAAACATTATACCATGTCGGATCATCCCGGAAACCGATCCATTGGAACTGCTCGCCGGGTAAAACCTGGAAAGCCTTCAAACCAAAAGTCCGCCGCAACGATCCCGATTTCCATCGGGCTTCACCGCTTGTTTTCCTCCTCCACCAACACCCGACGAAGGATCTTGCCCACCGTCGTTTTGGGCAATTCGGAGCGGAACTCGTAGAGGCGGGGCACCTTGTAGGCCGCCAAGCGCTCCCGGCAATAGGCGTCCAGCTCCTCCTCCGTCGCTTGCGCACCCTCCTTGAGGACGATGAAGGCTTTCACCGTCTCCCCCCGATAGGGATCCGGAACGCCGACAACGGCCGCCTCCTGAATCGCCGGATGTTCGTACAAGACCTCCTCCACTTCCCGCGGATAGATGTTGAAACCGCCGGCGATGATCACATCCTTTTTGCGGTCCATGATGGCAAAATAGCCTTCCTCATCCATGAAAGCCATGTCCCCGGTGCTGAGCCAGCCGTCCCTGAGCACCTTTTCCGTCTCCTCGGCCCGATTCCAATACCCCTTCATCACCTGGGGACCCCGAACCTGAAGCTCGCCCACCTCACCCTGTTTCACTTCTTCGCCGGTCTCCGGATTCACAATCCGACACTCGGTATCGGGCCAGGGCAAACCGATCCTGCCGGTTTTGCGGCGCCCCCAAACCGGGTTGGCGTGGGTGACGGGGGAAGCCTCCGTCAATCCGTACCCTTCCACCAGGCGGCCGCCGGTCAGTTCTTCAAACCGTTCCTGCACTTCGATGGGAAGCGGGGCCGAACCGCTGAGACAGGCTTTGATCGAAGACAGATCGTATTTTTCGATGTCGGGATGATTGATCAAGGCCACATACATCGTCGGTGCCCCGGGGAAGAGCGTCGGCTTTTCCTCGGTGATCGTCCGGAGGACTTGTCCGGCGTCAAACTTCGGCAGCAAAATCATTGTCGCCGCCATGTAGACGGAGTAGTTCATCACCACGGTCATCCCGTAAACGTGGAAAAAGGGCAGGACTCCCAGGGTTTTTTCTTTCCCCGGCTCGCTTTGGTACATCCACGCCGCGCACTGGACGGCATTGGCCGTCAAATTGCGATGGGTCAGCATCGCGCCCTTC
>JAJYSD010000076.1 GCA_021793745.1 Bacillota bacterium | reverse complement strand
TGACCAGTCCGTTTCCCACCTCGTTGACAGTACCATCGCCTCCGACGGCCACCACCGCCCGGACCCCCATCTTCACCGCCTCCCGGGCCAGCTCCGTCGCATGTCCCGGACGTTCCGTAAAGGCGACCCGGTAAGGGATCCCCTTTTCTTTCAATACCGATTCCACCTTGGACCAACGGACAAGGCCGCGGCCGTTGCCCGATACTCGGTTGACGATGAAATACCGCACCTCGACTCTTCCTCCTTTCCCGTCGAATCGCAGGAACAGAAAGGAGGTTGCCCGGCCCCCGATTGCGGCGGAGAACGGAGCTTCCCGCGATCCTTACACGTCTCATCGCCCGACGGGATCTCCCCGCCGTTCCTACAACTGCGGAATCGCGTCGTAGACGATTGCGGCGACTGCCGCCAAGGGCAAAGCGGGCAGCCAATCGGCCACGCGAATGCGGGTCAGATTTAACAAATTGAGACCGATGGCGATAATCATGATGCCGCCGACAGCGGTCAGATCCTCAAGCATCCGGTCCAACAGGGGCCCCTGAAACCATCGGGTGATCCATTCTGCGGAAAGGGCCATCGCACCCTGGTAGAGGAGAATCGGGACCGCTGAAAAGAGAACGCCCACCCCCAGGGTGGAAGTAAAGACGATGGCGGTGAAGCCGTCCAGCATCGCTTTGGTGAATAGCAACTCGTGTTCGCCCCTCAACCCGCCGGCCAAAGCTCCCAAAACGGCCATCGGACCGACGCAGAACACCAGCGTCGCGGTGATGAAGCCGGAGGCGAAACCGCTCTTTTGGGCCATGCGCTCCTCCACCCATTTCCCAAGGCGTTCCAAGCGTTCGTCCAGGCCCATCCAGCCTCCGATGATCCCCCCCAGAACCAGGGAAACGAGGACAACAACGATGTGCTCGGAACGCATCGCCATCCCGGTCCCCATCACCGCAACCACCAATCCGACGCCCTGCATCACTTGCTTGCTCATCTGTTCAGGGAGCCGGGGGAGGATCAACCCCAACAGGGAGCCGAGGACCACTGCCACTGCGTTTACCACTGTTCCTAGCAGGGCCATTTCTTGTTCTACCTCCCATTATGTCCCCGATCAATGGAAGAATTTCCGAATTTCCTGGAGGGCCGCAAGCAGCGCATCCACATCCGCTTCCCTATTAAAGTATCCGAAGCTGGCCCGAACGGCTCCTGTCGATTCCGTGCCAAGGCTTCTGTGGGCCAGTGCGGCACAGTGAAAGCCGGCGCGCACGGCGATATCGTAGTGGGTATCCAAAATGGCCGCCACTTCCAGGCTGTCCAACCCTTCCAGATTGAAGGCCACCACCGGCAACCGGGATCCCTGGGGCGTATATACCGCAATCCCCTCCATCTCGGACAAGGCGGAGCGGAGGGTTTCCGCCATGTGCATTTCCTTCCGATGAATCTTCTGGATCCCGGTTTCCCGGACAAAGCGGACGCCCGCCGCGAGCCCGGCGATTCCCGGGGTGTTGGGAGTTCCGCTTTCAAACCCCTCCGGCCTCCCCCTGGGATGTTCCAGTTGCTCCGAACGGCTTCCCGTCCCTCCCTGGATCAGGGGGCTCAGCGACACTTCCGGGTTCACGTACAACCCCCCCGTCCCCTGGGGGCCGTACAATCCTTTGTGTCCGGGAAACGCCAGCATGTCGATCCCCATCGTCTCGACATCAATGGGCAGATTTCCGGCGGTCTGGGCGGCATCCACCAGAAAACGGACCCCTCTCTTCCGAGCAAGGGCTCCGATCTCCTCCACCGGCATCACGGCTCCGGTGACATTGGATCCATGGGTCGCCACGATAAGCCGGGTTTCCCGCTGGATCGCCCGTTCCACCTCCGCCGGATCCACCGCACCGCCGGGCGAGGCGGGAATCACGGTTACACCGATTCTTCCTTCCCGCCTCATCGCCTCGAGGGGACGGGCCACCGCATTGTGCTCCCATCCGGTGGTCACCACATGATCTCCCGGCTGCAAAAAGCCCTTGAGGGCCTGATTGATCGCCTGGGTGGCATTGGCGAAAAACAAAATGTTGTTGGGATCCCGGATGCCGAACAGGGATGCCAATTCCCT
Organism: Bacillota bacterium; assembly: GCA_021793745.1. Lineage (GTDB taxonomy): Bacteria > Bacillota > Bacilli > Thermoactinomycetales > DSM-44946 > Planifilum. Next base: position 4,480 of record JAJYSD010000076.1, on the reverse strand, counting down.
GCGGGCATCCCCCAGAATGCGGGATGCTCGAGCGGCCATCCGATGGCCGGATCGTCCCGGATTGGCCCCGGCCTCCTCCAGACACTCCGTCACCGCTCGGATGACGCCCTCCGGTTTGGGCCACGTCGAAGCTGCATTATCCAAGTAGATCATCTCGGCTCACCACTTTGCAACCTTTTCTCGATCATTCCTGTACATGCGAAGCCTCCGAACGCGCATTCCTGCTCCGGAGCGTCAATCCGCAAACAGCCGATCCCGCTGGAGCAGCTCCATCAGGCGTTCCAGCTCATCCTGGGAAAAGTATTCGATCTCGATTTTCCCCTTCCGCTTCCCGTGCCGGATCCGCACCGGGGTGTTCAAGGTTTCTTGGAGCATCTCCTCATACCGTTTAATCTGCGGCTCCACCTTCTCCGCTTTCTTCGGCTTTTTCCTTTTGGTCGCACTTTGATTGATCTGCCCAACCCATTCCTCTAGCTGCCGGACACTGGCCCCTTCCCTCTTCACCTTCTCGGCCAGTTTCATCTGAATATCCGGCTCCTTCACCCCCAACAGCGCCCGGGCATGTCCCATCGAGAGTGTTCCACGTGAAACATCCTCCTGAATCGCCGGAGGGAGCTGCAACAGGCGCAAAAAGTTGGCGACATGGGGGCGGCTTTTCCCCACCCGGACGGCCAGCTCCTCCTGGGTCAACGAAAAGTGATCCATCAGTTTCTGATAAGCGTTGGCGATTTCCATCGGATTGAGGTCTTCCCGCTGCAGGTTCTCAATCAGAGCGATCTCCATCATCTGCTCATCGGAAAAATCGCGGATCACCACTGGAACCCGGGTCAAGCCCGCCTTTTTTCCCGCCCGGAATCGCCGTTCACCCGCTACGATCTCGTATCCGTGGATGCTTTTCCGCACGACCAAGGGCTGAATGATCCCGTGTTCCTGGATCGACTGTACCAGTTCCTCCATCGCCTCGGGATCAAACTGTTTCCGGGGCTGATAGGGATTCGCCCTCAGCTCGGAAATATCCACCTCGTTGACGACATCATCTTCCTGGACCTCCACCGACGGGAGAAGCGCTCCGAGCCCTTTCCCCAACCGCTTGCTAGCCATTTTGAATCACTTCCTTCGCCAAGTCGATGTAACAGGCCGCTCCGCGGGAGCGGGGATCGTAAAGGACAATCGGCATGCCATGACTGGGTGCCTCACTCAGCCGGACATTGCGAGGAATCACCGTCTTGTACACCTTGTGTTGGAAGTACTTTTTCACCTCTTCCATCACCTGGACGGAGAGGTTGGTGCGGGCATCAAACATCGTCAACAGAACGCCCTCGATCTCCAGCCGCTTGTTCAGATGCTTTTGGACAATGCGGATCGTGTTGAGCAACTGCCCCAACCCCTCCAGGGCGTAAAACTCGCACTGGATGGGGATCAGCACGGAATCGGCAGCAGTCAGCGAATTGACGGTCAACACCCCCAGAGAGGGGGGGCAATCGATCAGCAGATAATCGTAACGATCCTGAACCGGGTGCAGCGAACGCTTCAGCCGATGTTCCCGGGAAATGACCTGTACCAGCTCAATCTCCGCACCGGCCAGCTGGATGGTGGCGGGTACCAGGTCCAAGTTCTCAATATCCGTCCGCACAATCACATCGGTGATGGGCACTTCGTTGATCATCACATCATAAATGCACTGCTTCACATCCGCTTTATTGATACCCAGGCCGCTGGTGGTATTCCCCTGGGGATCGCTGTCCACCACCAGCACCTTTTTCCCCTCCATGGCCAGCCCCGCTGCGAGGTTGATCGATGTGGTCGTTTTTCCGACTCCGCCTTTCTGGTTGGCGATCGCGATCACTTTTCCCACTCTTGTCACCTCTTCTTCACCTGTTAAAGTCACCGGAAGGGTCCGGCTGGAGATGCCTTCCCCGGACCCTCCCGCTCAAGCCGTCCCGATGGGTTGGATATTGCGCGACTCCATCGCGGGAAAGGCTCTGCGGCTCGTCCATCGCCGGTCGGGATCACGGCCTACTCCGGTTTCGGAATCCGGATGACAACTTCGTAATAAGTTCCTCGGTCCTTCTCATCGGTGACCACGTCTAGACCGGACTTTTGCACCATGTTCACGGATTTGCGGATCGTGTTGAGGGCAATCCGGACATCGCGGGAAACGGCTTTGCGGCGCTTCCTCGGCTGGGCGGGCTTGTCCTCCAGCAGCCTGCGCACCCTTTCCTCCGTCTGCTGCACGGTGTATCCCTTCTCCAGGACTTTCTCAAGCAGCCGAATCTGTTCCTCAGGGTTTTGCAGGGCGAGAAAAGCCCGGGCATGTCGCTCGGTAATTTTCCGCTCCATCAACGCCTGTTGAATTTCCTGGGGCAGACTGAGGAGCCGCAGCTTATTGGCAATGGTCGACTGCCCTTTACCCAGCCGCTGGGCCAGGCTTTCCTGGGTCAATCCGTGAATTCGGATCAACTTCTGGTAAGCAACCGCCTCTTCAATCGCCGTCAATCCTTCCCTCTGCAGATTTTCAATCAGCGCAGCCGAAGCTGCCTCCGTATCGGACATCTCCCGGACGACAGCCGGGATGCGCTCCATCCCCAATTTTTTGGCGGCCCGGAGCCTCCGCTCGCCCGCGATCAGCTCGTATCCCCCTTTTCGCTTCCTCACGACGATCGGCTGGATGATACCGTGGGTGCGGATCGTGCGACACAGTTCCTCAATCCGTTCATCGTCAAAGACGGCCCGCGGTTGATAGGGATTGGGAACCACGGAGTCCACCGAAATCTTTCGAACCACCTCTTGTTCCTCTTTCTCCGTCAGGCCGAAAAACCGTGCGAACGGTTCTCTCATCGCATCGTACACCACCTGATTCCATACTTCGATCCGCTGCCATATAGTTCTATATTCATCATTGTACCGGAAGCAACCTCCCCTTTAAATAGAAACTCGGGCGATATGTTTCACGTGAAACATTCGGAGAAGACGGGAAAGGTGCCCCGGATCCCGCTTTTCCCCGCGATATCGAAAAATCGGTGACAACACGAGCCCCGGGGTTTATCGAAGCATATCCGCCCGATGGGAGAAGTCGCCTCGCCTCCTCCCTCTTCCGGGCCGGAAGCCCCGGTTGAAAGCCGTAACACGCGGCGGATATGTTACCATGGAAACGGGTTTGATTTGATCGCAAGTCTCCAATCCCGATCAGGAGGTAGAACGATGGAACCTGTGGAACACGTCAGCCATAAGCAACCTTTAACCCCTGAGTGGGACCCCTGGGACCCCTGGTACACCCGCCATGTCAAGGGGCGCTATGAACTGACCAGTGTGGAATTTACCGTTACGCAGCTGTGCAATCTCCGCTGTGAACATTGTGCTGTCGGAGAGATGCTGGCGGAGGTGGAAGGAAATCCGATTCCCGTCGAACAGCTGATCCGCCGCCTGGAGGAGGTGGATACCCTCCAGACCCTCAGCATTACCGGAGGAGAACCCGTCTTCAATCCCAAAACGGTGAAGGAAATTATCAGACCCTTGCTCCGTTACGCCCGGGAGCGGGGCATCTATACCCAGGTCAATTCCAACCTGACCCTTCCCCTCTCCCGGTATGAAGAATGGGTGGAAGATGTGGACGTCCTCCACATCTCCTACAATTACAGGGATGCCTCGGACTTTCATCGGATCGCCTTTGCCAATCACAAACAAAATCCCTCGCCCGCCGTCGCGGAAAAACTGTTCACTCAGATGGTAGAAAATGCGAAGGCCCTTTCCCGGGCCGGGATCTTCGTCTCCGCCGAAACCTTTCTCAGTCCCTTTACGGCGCCCCATATTGAAAGCATTCACCGGGACGTGGCGTCCATGGGATGTCTCCGCCACGAAATCCACCCCCTGTATCCCAGCGACTTCGCCCGGGATATGGAGCTCATCTCCCTGGACGATTACCGGGAAACCGTCCGCAGATTGTTGAAAGCCCGAAGGCCGAATGTCTGGATCCTGTTCGGAACTCTCCCCTTCTATCCCTGCAGCAGCCGGCAGGAGGATATCGCGCTTTGGCGAGAACTGCACCGGGAAGAGGGAGTCACCGTCAGACACGACCCGGACGGACGAAATCGGCTGAATGTCAACATCTTTACCGGAGACATCATCGTAACGGACTTCGGCGACGTTCCGCCCCTGGGGAACATTTTGAGGGATCGGCTGGACGAGGCCTTTGACCGCTGGCTCCAACACCCCGTCGCCCAAGGGCTTCACTGCTATTGTCCGGCGGCCCGCTGCACGGGACCCAATCTCCTGGTGGCCAACACCTATTATCCCGGGGTCGATTTTCAACGGAGGAAGGCCCGCATCTCCCTGTGATCCTCGCCCGGCAACGATCATCCCGAACAGGTGTTTCCGCCCTGCAGCCGTCCCTTCTTCCTTAAAAATTTTTTTATGTAAAAATAAAGGAGGCGGGGACGGCCCCTGATTTTTGTCGCTTTCGGCCGTTTTTTGTTGACAGATC
>JAJYSD010000075.1 GCA_021793745.1 Bacillota bacterium | reverse complement strand
TCTAAATTCATCGACGATCTGGACCCAGTCCACGATCCCCTCTTCGATCTGGTCCAACTCTTCCTCCATGTTGGCCGTAAATTCCACATCCAGAATTTCCGGAAAAAACTCCTCCATCAGTTTGGTGACGATCTCTCCCAGCTCCGTCGGTACAAAGCGGCGGTCTTCCAGCGCCACGTAACCCCGTTTTTGGATCGTTTCCAGCGTCGGAGCATAGGTCGACGGCCTTCCAATCCCCAATTCCTCCAGGGTTCGGACCAGCCGCGCTTCCGTATACCGGGGCGGCGGCTGGGTGAAATGCTGCTTCGGCTGAACCGCTTTGCGCTTCAGGGCCTCCCCCTTCTCCAGCTCCGGCAGCCGTCCGTCCTCCTCGGTTTTATTGTCATCGGTGCCTTCCACATACACCTTCATAAACCCGGGAAATCGGACCGTCGAACCGGTTGCCCGGAACAGCGCATCGCCGACGCGAATGTCCGCGGAGACGGCATCCATGACGGCGGGGGCCATCTGGCTGGCCACATAGCGTTCCCAGATCAGTTTGTACAACCGGTATTGATCCCGACTCAGAAAGGCCTTCACCTTTTCGGGGGTACGCGTCACCGACGTCGGCCGGATCGCCTCATGGGCATCCTGGGCACCCGCCTTCGTCCGGTGCCGGCGCGGAGACTCCGGCAGATAAGCGTCTCCGAAGGTCTTCTGGATCCAGTCCATCGCCTCCCGCTGGGCCGTCTCGGATATCCGGGTCGAGTCGGTCCGCATATAGGTGATCAACCCGACGGAACCCTCGGAACCGAGATCGACCCCTTCGTACAATTGCTGTGCGATGGCCATGGTTCGAGAAGCGCGAAACCTGAGCTTCCTCGCCGCTTCCTGCTGCAGGGTGCTGGTGATGAAAGGCGGAGCGGGATTGCGGCGCCGCTGGTTCTTTTTCACTTCTTCAACGACAAAGCGCTTTCCTTTGATTTTCTGGAGAAGTTCCTGGACGTCCTCCTCGTTCTTCAGTTCCGCTTTTTCCTTTCCATAACCGTAAAACTTCGCCTGAAAGGACTCATCGTCCTTCAGCAGCACCGCCGTGACCGTCCAGTATTCCTCCGGCTTAAATTCCCGGATCTCCTTTTCCCGGTCGATGATCAGCTTGGTAGCCACGGATTGGACCCGTCCGGCGCTTAATCCCTTTTTCACCTTTTTCCACAGAATCGGACTGATTCCGTATCCGACCAGCCGATCCAATATGCGCCGAGCCTGTTGGGCGTTGACCAGATCCATATCGATCGGCCGGGGATTTTTAAAGGCTTCTTGGATGGCCTGTTTGGTGATCTCGTTAAAAACGACCCGGCATTTTTCATTCGGGCTCAGATCCAGGCTGTGCGCCAAATGCCAAGCGATCGCTTCGCCCTCCCGGTCCGGGTCGGCGGCAAGGTAGACCCGCTTCACCTTTTTCTTCGCTTCCCGCAGCTCTTTCAGCACATTCCCCTTGCCCCGGATGGTGATGTATTTGGGCTCAAAGCGTCGTTCGAAATCGATGCCCATTTGGCTTTTGGGCAGGTCCCGCACATGCCCCATCGAAGCTTTGACGATATATTTTTTTCCCAGATATTTGCCGATGGTTTTCGCTTTGGCAGGCGATTCGACGATAACGAGCGAATCGGCCATCCCGTGTCCTCCCCTCTATTGGAAAACCGCTTTCGTGTTGGGCGGTTGTCAAATCCTGAAAATCTACCACAAGGTCGCATCTGTAACAATAACAAATATCCGGTCCCCACGGCAACCGGGGAGAGCATCCGGCGGGACACCCTGGGGGAAAGATTCGTCGTGGAAAGACGGGTTCATCCAAATGGTATCCAGCCCTATGTCATGTCATTCCCCCTATCACCCATCCCTTCAAACCACGGTTGCCGAAACCCTCAACTCAATTTGACGTATCGAGACCCCGGCAATTGGCGAATCCGCTTCTTGAGCAGGAGCGAAACGAGATGGCGATGGATCTGCCCGGCCGGGAGGGAGATTCTCTCCACCAATTCGTCCATGTGCACCGGTTCATCTTCCAGCAGGGAAAGGAGCCGCCGCTCCTCCGGAGAAAGATCGGAAGGCTCCGCCGGTTTTGCCGGAGACGCCGGGGTTCGGACCAGCGAAGGGAATTCCTCCAGGATATCCTCCACCCCGGTGACGCATTTGGCACCCTGCTGGATCAACCGATTGGTGCCGACACTCTTTTCGGAGGTGATGGGACCGGGGATGGCAAACACCTCCCGCCCCTGCTCCATGCTGAAGTCGGCGGTGATGAGGGCACCGCTCCGCTCCGCCGCCTCCACCACCAGCGTTCCCACCGAAAGACCGGCAATGATCCGGTTTCGCTGAGGAAAGAGGCCGGGGCGAGGCGCGGTCCCCGGAGGCATTTCCGAACAGACTGCTCCCTTGTGAACCAACTCCGCGTAAAGGGCGCGCAGGTGCTTCGGATAGACGACGTCCACCCCCGATCCCAACACGGCAACGGTTCTCCCTTCCGCCTCCAAAGCCCCCCGATGGGCTTCGGTATCGATCCCGGCCGCCATCCCGCTGACCACCACCCATCCGCGGGAGGCGATCTCGGCTCCGATGCGCCTGGCGACCCTTTTTCCGTAATGGGTGGGTTTGCGCGTGCCCACCACGGCAAAACAAACCTCGGATAAAAGGGAAGGATCCCCTTTGATATAAAGCACCCAGGGAGGCTGGGCGATCTCTTTCAAATATTCCGGGTATTCCGGATCAAAAACGGTGACGGCGGTAATCCGGCGACGCTTCAGCTCCTCCTTCACCTTCCGCACGAAGGAAGGACCCCATTTGGCGCGGATGCGCTCCGCCGTGCCTTTTGGAATGCGCTCCCCCTCGAGACGCTCCAGGATATCCGACGCCGACCCCTCCGCAGGGGACCAACCCGCTTCCAACAATGTATGCAAGGTACGCCATCCGATACCCCGAAATTGATGCAGGGCGATCAATCCGTCCCGCTCTTCCATCGCACTCCCTCCAAAAAACGGGGGACCGCAGGGCGGTCCCCAGAAAGCCGATGCCTATTTCTTGGTGATGCACTGTTCCAGCAAACCTTTCTCCTTCAGGACCTGAACCAACGTCTCGCCGATATCCGCCGGGGTGGGTGCCACCTTCACGCCGCATTCCTCAAGCTTGGCGATTTTTTCGGCGGCTGTTCCCTTACCTCCGGAGATGATGGCCCCCGCATGGCCCATCCGCTTGCCCGGAGGAGCCGTCTTGCCACCGATGAAGGCCACCACCGGCTTATCCATGTTCTGCCGGATCCATTCGGCGGCTTCCTCCTCGGCCGTTCCCCCGATCTCCCCGATCAGAATAACCGCCAAGGTGTCCGGATCCGCCTGAAACTCCTTGAGCACATCGATAAAGTTCGTTCCGTTGACCGGGTCACCGCCGATCCCGACCGCCGTGGATTGCCCGATGCCGCGGGTAGTCAACTGGTGAACCGCTTCATAGGTGAGGGTTCCGCTGCGGGAAACGATCCCCACCTTCCCGGGCATGTGAATATATCCGGGCATAATACCGATCTTACATTCGCCGGGCGTGATCACCCCGGGACAGTTGGGCCCGATCAGGCGGGTTTTCTTCCCCTCCATATACCGCTTCACTTTGACCATATCGAGAACCGGAATCCCTTCCGTGATACAGACCACCAAATCCAGCTCGGCATCCACCGCTTCCATGATCGCATCGGCGGCAAAGGCCGGAGGCACATAGATGACCGACGCGTTGGCCCCGGTCTCCTTGACCGCCTCCTCCACGGTGTCAAAAACCGGAACGCCCTCGACGCTCGTTCCGCCCTTTCCCGGCGTCACCCCTGCGACCACCTTCGTCCCGTACTCCAACGCCTGCTTGGTGTGAAACATTCCGTTGGAACCGGTGATTCCCTGCGTAATCACTTTGGTGTCCTTATTTACAAAGATGCTCAATGCCCAACCCGCCTTTCTTCAACGTGCTGAATTTACTTCACCAGGGAGACAATCTTTTGTGCTGCATCCGCCATCGAATCAGCGGCGATGATTTCCAGACCGGACTCTTCCAAAATCTTTTTACCCAGCTCCACGTTGGTTCCCTCCAAGCGAACCACCAGCGGACGGTCCAGCCCCACCTGCTTGGCCGCCTCGACCACTCCGGAGGCGATCACGTCGCATTTCATAATTCCGCCGAAGATGTTGACCAAAATTCCCTTCACATTATCGTCGGCCAGGATGATCTTGAAGGCTTCCGTCACCTTTTCGGCAGAAGCGCCGCCGCCCACATCCAGGAAGTTCGCCGGTTCACCGCCGTAATGCTTGATGATATCCATCGTGGCCATCGCCAGTCCGGCGCCGTTAACCATGCAGCCGATATTGCCGTCCAGGGCGATGTAGCTCAGATCGTATTTGGAAGCTTCCACTTCCCTGGGATCCTCTTCATCCAAATCCCTCAATTCCTGGATGTCCGGATGGCGATACAGCGCGTTGCTGTCGAAGTTGAGCTTGGCATCCAGCGCCATCACCCGGCCGTCCTCGGTGGTCACGAGCGGGTTGATCTCCGCCAGCGAGCAGTCCTTCTCCACGAAGGCCTTGTACAGACCCATCATGAACTTGGCCGCCTTGTTGATCCGATCCCGGGGAATGTTCATCTTGAAGGCTACGCGCCGGGCCTGGAAGGGCAACAGACCTACCGCCGGATCAATCGATTCCTTGATGATCTTTTCCGGCGTCCGGGCCGCCACCTCTTCGATCTCCATACCGCCCTCCTCGGAGGCCATCAGGGTGACCCGGCCCGTAGAACGATCGATCACCATGCCCACATAGTATTCCTTTTGAATCTTGCACCCCTCTTCGATCAGGAGGCGCTTCACTTCTTTCCCTTCCGGCCCCGTCTGATGGGTGACCAGCACTTTCCCCAACAGCTCTTCAGCGTGAGAGCGAACCTCTTCCAGGCTGCGGGCCAGCTTGACGCCCCCGGCTTTACCCCGGCCGCCGGCGTGAATCTGCGCTTTGACGACCCAGAGCTCGCCGCCCAGGGCCTTTGCCGCTTCCACCGCTTCGTCGGGGGTAAAGGCCACCTGCCCCCTGGGGACATCCACTCCGTATTGCTTCAGTACCTCTTTCCCCTGGTACTCGTGAACGTTCATGCTTCTCCTGCCTCCTATCCTCGATTTCCTCCACAAAAAAAGAAGCCGGTCGATCCCTCACCGGCCTCCGGCAGCCCTTTCAGGACATGCCGTGGTTGCGGAAAGCGCTGCATGGGAGCGTTTACGGCGCCCCCAAAACGCGCCCCTTTCCGGACAGGGATCGCACAACAGGTGACATTCCGACCAATCTCGGCCTTCGGGAAGTCCCCGCTCACCAGACGAGGCTGATCACCGTCGCCACCACGGCAATCCCCATGAAGAAAATAAAGGAACCGGCCGTGGAGACAACCATGTCCAGAAAATCGTTATCGTGGTTTTCTCTTTCGTTTTTCCATTTTAAGCTCATCTGTCACCCTCCCGGTTTCGTTCGGTTTTACGGATCCTACTTCGGGCCCGTCCCGGCAACTAACCGTCGATCAACTTCCGGTTGGATCGATCAAATCGGCATCCGGGATTAGTATAACACGGTTTTCCCCTCGAAAAAACACCGTTCGTTGGCAAACTCCCGAAATCTCCTTTCCGATTGCCCGTTCCGCTTTACAAATCCAACTCCCGGGCCGCTAAAATATTGGAACGCTTAAAGCGGCGTACCCCTTTCCGCTCGTAACAATACGCCTCCACCAGATCTTCGCCCAACGACCGGATGCGAATCCGCCTTTGGGTGATTTCCCCCTTCTCATCCATATAAATGATCTCCACCGGTCGCCCGACCTTGGCGGCCCTTTTTAAGACCGTATCCCGCATGTGGGATTCACCTCGAAAATTATGATACAACCCTTTCCGGGGATTCAACCATCCGACTTTCTTTCCATGAAGCGGATAAAAAGGGGGTCCTTTTGTCAATAAATAGTCACAAAACGCTCAAAAAGGGGGATCGCCGTGACCACTGCGCGTCAATGGCTAGCACTCACCATTGCTTTCTTGTTGGTGTTGATCGGAACCACCCTCCTGCTCCCCATTCCCTGGCTCGACGACCGGACTGTGATTCAGGAGCTGACCGAGACGCCGGAAAAAACCTTCCATCTCGTCACCGTCGAATATGAAGGTGAAGCGGAGGGAAAGGAGATCGAGGCGTACCGCTGGGATCCCGGCTTTATCACGGTCAACCAGGGGGACAAGGTCAACCTGGTTCTGCATGGAGTCAACGGAAGGGAACACCGCTTTTCCCTCAAGGAGTTCGGCATCAGCGGCGTTGTCCGAAAAGGGAAAACAGCCCGGGTCTCCTTCGTGGCCGACAAGCCGGGGACATACCAGCTGATCTGCCACGACCATGCGACCGCCGACACCAACGGTCCGATGATTGCCTACATCATGGTGCTGGGCGGAAACTGACCCGGGTTTCACCGTCATCCTCTCGAGCCATCGCCGTTTGCCCCGTCGCCATCCGGTTTTGGACCGGATGTCAGCGAGGGGGCAATTTTTTCCCTTTCTTTATGCTTCC